>JABGZU010000147.1 GCA_018674605.1 Candidatus Nitrosopumilus sp. | reverse complement strand
TAAAGTTTTAGATTCAGAATAATTTTTAATTAAATTAATTTTTTTGAAAATTTTTCATCTCATCTTCAAAAAAGAATTTTTCAGATAATGCAGGTTTTAGATCATCTAACCAAATTGCATTTTCATCATATTTTGCAAAAAATGGTGTTTCAACCCAATTTGGATTTCTACCTTGCAAAAATCTTAAAACAAACACTTTTTCACCATTAAGATTTGCAGTTCCCATAACATGGACTTTGCCTGGTGTTGCAGACATACTTGGTCCTCTAACTGTTCGAGCTAATCCACTAACTGATGAATATGCTTTCTTGAAAATCTCATTTGCTTTAACTAAAGATATTCCAAAGTAATGTTGTGCACCTGTATCTCTGACAACAAACATGTAATATGGAATACAACCTAACTGAACTTGTTTAGTCCACATTTTTGCCCACATTTCTGCATCATCATTGATATGTGTTAAAAGAGGTGATTGAGTTCGAATTTGTGCACCTGTTTTTCTTACTTGTTTTATTGCATTCTTTACAGCATCCGTAGATAATTCACTCAAATGGTTAAAGTGAGCCATAAATGCAAGATGTAGACCACTATCAGTAATTTTTTTAAAAATATCTAACATTTCTTGAGAATCTGAATCTGTTAAAAATTTGTAAGGCCAATATGCAAGAGCTTTCGTCCCAATTCTAATAGTTTTAAGATTTGGAAGATTTGCATCAATTAAAGTATCAATATATTTTGAGAAAATTTTTGCTTTCATAATCATTGGATCTCCACCTGTAAATAGTACATCAGTAATTTCAGGATGTTCTCTAAGATATTGAACCAGTTGTTCACCTTCTTGCATTGCAAATTTCATTTCATCCATACCAACAAATTGAGGCCATCTAAAACAGAAGCTACAATATGCATGACAAGTTTGACTTTGACTAGGGAAAAACAAACAAGTTTCTTTGTATTTGTGTTGCATACCATATAATTTAGTCCCATCTTTTAATGTTGGAACATTAAGTTCCATTTGACCTGCAGGATGTGGATTTAATTGTAAACGAATTTCATTTGCAATAGATGCTATTTCTTTTTTTTCAAGATTATTTTTTAATGCTTTAGCCATTTTTTCATAATGTTCTGGTTTTAACATTCCTTTTTGTGGAAATGTTAAAACAAAAATTGGATCATTTGGAATATTATTCCAATCAATTAATTGCTCAACAACATAATTATTTGCTTTAAATGGTAAAACATTTCCTACAACTTCCATTTCAAATTGTTTTTCTTCTGAAAGTTTTTGAATTTGTGGAAGTTGACGAAAATTAGATAATGTGTATGATTTCATAGAAGGAGAATCGTCCCAAATTGATTTTTGATAGGTCATTTTGTAAATTGTGCCTTAACCCTTGTTAAAGGTTGCAGCATTTGTAGGCATAAAAAAATAAAAAAAATGAAATTTTATTTTCAAAATAATCAAAATGGCTTAACATTTTATTCTAGAAAATAAAACAAAAATGGAAGAGAAAATATGAGCGAAGAAGATATTTCACAAATTTCAGTGGGAGAATTTGAAACAGTTTCACAATTATTAGCATCATCAGAATCACTACAATTAGCTTTCATCATAATGATAGTTGGAATTATCATTATAGCTGCAGCATATAGAACATTTTCATCATTAATAAAATCAAAGAAAATATTTTACACTAGACCACATTTATCAAAATTTGTACAAAATGCAGTATTACCGTTTTTTGCAATTGCCTTAATTTCATCAACTAATGCATATATTCAAACTTCAGAATTATTTGAACAGGATTCAAATATTTCTACAATACAATTAACTCCTGAGGAAACTTTTACAAAAATTCTTAATACTTTTAATATTCTAGTTATTGGATATACAATTTCTCATTTAATACCAATAATGTTAACAAAACGGGACAAATCAATACTTGAAAAACAAGATTTTGATACTTGGTTTGAGTTACAAGGTTTTTCAGATGATAATGATCTATTTCATAAATTATACAAATGGATTCCACCTACCATTACACCTGAAGAATTTACAGATGAAGAATTTGAAAAACTATGTAAAACAAAAGAAGGAATTAATCAATTAGAACAATATCGTACTTCAAAAGGAAATCCAATTGGAAGTTATGAAAAATTAGTAAGTAATACTTTTGAAAAATGGAAAGAATCTGAAAGAGCAAAATATTTGAAATATTTTAACAATTGTATTACAGGAAATAATCAATCAGGAAGAAAATTAAAACCAGGTGCAAAACCAGATGAAATATTTGCTATAGATATTTGGAGAGAAGAAAAAAGAATGAATGGTTTTGAGCCATTAATTCCAAGTTCTAGACCAGCAGGATATGCACGTAAAAAAAGAAAAGGTATTCCTAAATCATTTAAGCAGATATTACCTGTAGGAATTTTTGTTGCAACAATTCTAGGAGTTGTATCTTGGTGGGGAGTAGATTTGTTTGTATTAGCAACTGCAACTGGTGGTCTTGCAATTGGTATTGGTTTAGCTTTACAAGAAACAATGCAAAATTATTTTGCATATATAATGATCAGAAAAGACAATATTTTCAAAGAAGGGGAAAGAGTACAATTAGAATCAGGATATAATGGATATGTACATAAAATTACACCTAGAGTTACGTATGTTAGAGATGGATTACATGAATCTGTAGCAATTATTCCAACAAGACAGTTAGTAACAGCACAAATTATCAATTATACAAAAGAAAACAAACTTGTTCCAGCAGTAGTTACCGTAGGAGTTTCATATCTTAATGATCCAAAACAAGTTGCTGCAATTTTAGTAAAAATTGGAAAACGTGGCATGATTGAAATAAGAGATAGTAAAGGAAAACATCTAGTTAGACAAAATAGATGTCCGTACTTAGATGAAAATAAATCAAGTTGTGGATGTGATAAGGATTTACATGTTGATATTTCACAACCAGTTGTAAGATTTAACCAGTTTAATGATTCTGCATTAGATTTCTCAATGTGGTTATATGTTAAAGATTATGGTTCACAATTTAAAACAAAAACAGATCTAAGAATGATAATGTATGAAGAATTCAAAAAATATGATATTAGAATTCCATGGCCAATCAGAACAGTCTACCAAGGAGATGAAAAGAAAGAACAAAATGAAATTGATGAAAAAGATGAATTTAGGAATAAAGTGATTGATGAATATGGATTAGGAGACTTAGGTCGTGGAGAAGGAGATGAATAGAAAAAAATTCTCAAAACTTAAGAATCCCTTCAAATCATGTTTTCTTATTGAGTGAATTATCAATAATTTCAGGAAAATCTTCTGAAAAGTTATCAAAAGAATTATCTAAAAAAATAAAGGGAAATTTTGTAAAATCAGAAATCAGAATTTTTCCTGATGGAGAAAGCAAAATAACTTTAATTGGAAAAATATCAGGAAAAAAATCAATTGTTGTACAATCAATTTATCCACCTGTAGATACTAACTTGGTTCAAGCATTATCCTTAATTACTAAAGCTAAAGAAAATTCATCAGAAGTAATTGCCGTAATTCCATATATGGGATATGCAAGACAAGATAGAGAATTTTTACCAGGCGAAATTGTTACAATGAAAGTACTTGGAAAATTATTCAAAGGTGCAGGAGCATCAAAAATAATTGTTGTTGACATTCATAGCTTAATTGGTTTTAAACACTTTAGCATCAAAACAAAAAATGTAACAGCAATTCCAGATCTTGTTAAATATTTTAAAAAATTGAGCCTAAAAAACCCATTAGTTATATCACCAGATCAAGGTGGAAAAGAACGAGCAAAAGAATTTGCAAAAGAATTTAATTCAAATTATATTGCATTAGATAAAAAACGAGATAAAAAAACGGGTAAGATAAAAATTACAACAAAAAATACAGATGAAGTTGAAAACAGAGATCTAATTTTAGTAGATGATATGATAAGTACAGGTGGTAGTATAATTAAAGCAACACAATTTCTTAAAAAACAAAAATGTAAAAAAATCTATGTTGCATGTACTCATGCACTTTTAATGAATGATGCTGAAAAGAAAATTAAGAAGGCAGGTGTTACAAGCATTATTAGTACAAATACAATTCCAGGTAAAACATCAAAAGTAGATATTTCAAAAATAATTGCAAAGGCAATAATGTAATGCCAGAAAGTTTTTTTATTTTATCCAAAGATTATTTAGAACTTGCAATTGATGAAGTCACTACAATAGTAAAAATGTATGATAGATTTGCCAAAATAAAAATTATTTCAAATTTAGTAATTGTTCAATCAAAAACAAATGCAAATAAAATTTCAGATCGTTTAACATTTGTAAAAACTTCTGGGCAAATATTAAGAAAAATGTCAGGATTATTTTTAGATCAAGAAAATTTTCAAGTATTAAAAAATACAAAAACTTTTGTATGTAGAGTAATTAATTTATCATCAAATCAATTCAATACTTCAGAATTAGAAAATTCTATGGGTGATATGATATCTAAATTTACTAATGCAAAAGTAAAATTGGAAAATCCAGATATTACAGTATATTTAATTTTTACAAATGAAGAAAATTTTTTTGGATTTTCAGAAAAAATTAAAGAAAGAAAACGACCAAAAAAAATTAAGAAATATCCTCATGAATTAGATTGGAAATTAACAAGAGTAATGATAAATCTAACAGGATTGAAAAAAGGGCAAACTCTATGCGATCCATTTTGTGGAACAGGTACAACTTTACTGGAATCTGAATCTATGGGTATCAATGCAATTGGGATTGATTTTGATCAGAAAATGTGTGAAATATCTAAAGAAAATCTTAAGATTAATGGTTACAAATCAAAAATTTTAAAATCAGATTTCCAGGAATTAGTAAAAATATCAGAAAAATTTGATGGAATTGTTACTGATTTACCGTATGGTAGATCCTCAAAAATATCAGAAAAACCTGAGGATATTTTAAAAAGACTCATTTCAATTATACCTAAACACAAAAAAATCGCTATAATGTTTAAAAAAGAATTAGATCCTAAAATGAAATTAAAAGGATTGAAAAAATATCAAATCTATAGGCATAAAAGTCTAACAAGAACTATTTTGATTAAATGAAACTAGTATTTTTAGGAACATCAGCTGCACAACCTACAGAAAGAAGAGGGTTATCCTGCATATGTTTAGAAAATGATGGTGAAATATTGATGTTTGATGCAGGTGAAGCATCACAAATATCATATATGAAATCAGGTTTAGGATGGAATAAAAAAATGAAATTATTTGTAACACATTTGCACGGAGATCATTGTGTAGGAATTTTAGGATTATTACAAACAATGTCAATGCAAAATAGAACTGAATCTTTGGAAATTTTTGGTCCTAAAGGAATTGATGAATTTCTTGCAGCAAATATTAAAATATTAAATTTTGGATTATCATTTTCTATTTTGATTACAATTGTTAAAGAAGGAAAAATATTTGAAAATAAAAAATTTTCAATGTATGCAGCTAAAGCAAATCATTCAATAACTGCATTTTCATATTTGTTTAAAGAAAAAGATAAGCCAGGTAGGTTTAATGTAGAAAAAGCACAAGAATTAGGCATACCTGAAGGAGAATTATGGAATAAATTACAAAATGGAGAAGAAGTAATCAATAATGAAAAAATAATTAAATCCATACAAGTATTAGGTAAAAAACGTCCAGGTAAAAAAATAGGAATTTCAGGAGATACAATGCCAACAAAAGAATTAGAGGTATTTTTTAAAGAATGTGATTATTTGGTTTTTGATTCTACATTTCTTGATGAGGAAAAACAAAAAGCACAAGATACTTGTCATTCCACTGCAAAACAAGCTGCACAATTAGGAAAAAATTCAAATGTAAAAAATTTAATTTTAACACATTTTTCAGCAAGATACAAAGATGAATTTGGGCATTTAACTGAAGCAAAAAAAATTCATAATTCAGTTATTACTGCAAAAGATCTTTTAGAAATAGAAATTAAATAAAAAATTAATCAATTTTAAAGATATTTTGTATAAAACTAAATGGATCAAAATTAGATACTTCATTTGCAAGAATATCTTTAGAAGATTCCCCTGATTCTATGATTCCCATTTTAATATTATCACCTGTTTCAGTTATTCCTTCAGAAATTTTTTCATTAACATTTTCAACTAATTTATCACCTGTTTCAGTTATTCCTTCATATACACTATCACTAACACTTTGAATTGTTTTATCAATAGAAGTATCTAAGCGATTCTCTGCAGAATTGGTAATTTTTGCATTCAAATTATTAAAATCATTTTTTAAAGAATCAGTTAATGATGCAGATGTATTAGGAAATAATGTAGTAATTTCTGTAGAGAACATCATTCCTCCTAAAATCAAAACAGCTGTAATTATGCCTAATTTAATTATCATTTCATTACAATCATAAAAAATGGATTTTAAACTTAAACTAAAAAAATAATCAAAAATGAGTGAATTTTCTTAACCAATTATATCTAATCAAAAATTATCCAATCGATAATCCCATCAATATTTGATGATGTCAAAATAACTTTAATTGGCCCTAGTGGAGATTCGTTAGATCCTTCACAAATTGCTATTTGATCAACAAATGCTGCTTGTTTATTTAGATAAAACCATGTTGAATCATCTTTTAAATTATCTTCTAATGAACGCAAATAATTTTTTTGTGATTTATTATTATGTATTGATTGATAAATTTTTTCAAGAGATCTTAGTTCTTTTGATTGTGCATTAATTGAAAAATTATTATTATTTATAATTGAATAAGGAAAAATATTTGAAATTGCTTTTTCAATTTTATCTATAGATTCAGAAGGATTTATTGTACAAAACATTTCTATTTTGCAATTAATATTTGGAATTTTCATTTAATCCATCTTTGAATAATTTCATATGAATTTTTTATTAATTCATCTTTTGTTAAACCAATATTAGATAATGCAAAATCAGATAATGCAATTGAATTGCTAATACCCACACCTAATTCACGATTATCTCTTTCTTCAAAATGTTCTTTTGTTTGTGGATCATCAGATCTTCCTCTTTTTTGTAAGAAATTAAATCTAGCATCTGTAGATGCATGAATTGCTAATAATTTTACAGTTCCAAATTTTCTAAGTACTTGAATTTCATCATTAGATCTAACTCCATCTATCAACATTACATTTGCTGTAGAAGATTCTATTTTTATTTGAACTAATTCTGCTACTGCACCTGGTCCATTTTTCTCTCTAAGTTCTAACATTAATTTTCCAAGATTCTTTCTAGTTGGATCCAAATTTCTTTTTTTAGCTTCATTTCTAACAGCATTACCTAAATTAATTATTTCATATCCTTTAGATTTCAAGCCTTCAGCAATTGTAGATTTACCAGCACCAGGCATACCAGTTAAACATACAAGTAATTTTGTCAACATATGTCAAAAAAAATACTCGTCTATGAAGTTACCGGAAATTATTATAAACATACTTGAAAAAATTCTATAATGCGTGTTTTTGTATCTATTGAAATATCAAATAATGAAGTAATTAATTCAATTAAAAATTTTCAAAAAATAATTAAAATTGATGCAAAACCTACTGAATTAAAAAATCTTCATTTCACATTACAATTTTTAGGTGAAGTTTCTAAACAAATTATAGATAAAATTATTCAATCTTTGAATACTATTGAATTTTCAAAATTCGATATTTCTTTAAAAGGAATTGGAGTTTTTCCAAAACTCAAATCTCCAAAAATTATTTGGGTAGGTATAGATGAAAAAAGTAAGAAAAAAATGATCAAATTATCTAAAAAAATAGAAAAAGCTTTAGAACCATTAGGATTTTCTTCAAAGAAACCATTTAAACCTCATATCACAGTATTTAGAATTAAAAAGAAGATTGGAGATATAACAAAGGAGATGGAAAATCATAAAAATATAAATTTTGGAATACAAGAAATAACTAGTATTAAATTTAAAAAAAGTGAACTTACTTTGAATGGACCAGTTTATTCAGATTTAATGGAGTTTAAAATAAAATAATGAAACAAATAATTTCTAAAATTTCTAAAACTACAATTCCATCTAAAATAATTCAAAAATCAAAAAAAGAAATTGCAGATAAAGTATACAAATTAGTTGAAAAAGAAATTCAAAAATATTCAGAAGTAATAGAATTAGAATTTGGAGGTTCTTATGCAAAAGATACATGGTTATCAAAAGATGCAGATATTGATATTTTTATTAAATTTAAAAAAAGTATTTCTGAAGAAAAATTAGAAAGTATTTCTAAAAAAATAGGCTTTGAATCATTAAAAAAATATTCTCCATATGTAAGATATTCTCAACATCCATATGTTGAGGCTAAAATTAAGAATACAAAAATCAACATAGTACCGTGTTATGATGTAAAAATTGGTGAATGGAAAAGTGCTGCAGATAGATCTCCATTTCATACAAAATTTATGAAAAAATCATTGACATTAAAAATGAGAAATGAAGTAAGAGTTCTAAAGACATTTTTAAAAATAAATGGAATTTATGGTGCAGAAATTGCAAAACAGGGATTTAGTGGATATATTTCTGAAGTTTTAATTTTAGAATTTGGTAGTTTTGAAAATCTCATAACATCAATTTCAAATATTAAAGAGAATCAAATTATTGGAAAAACATCAAAATCATTTGATACGTCAATTGTTGTAATTGATCCAATTGATAGTAATAGGAATTTAGCAGCTGCTATTTCAAATGAAAATATTGGAAAGTTCATTTTAATTTCTAGAGCACTAAAAGAAAAACCAAGTTTAGGATTTTTTAAAAATAAAAAACAAAAAATATCAAATAAATTTTGGAATAATTTGTTAATCATAAAATTTGAGTTTAAATCTAGAAGTCCAGATATTATTTGGGGACAAATTAAAAGAGCAACATCAACTTTATCTACACAATTAGAATTAGAAGGATTTACTGTACTTAGAAGTAAATCCTATACAGATCAACAAAAAGAAGCATACCTTTTGTTCTTTTTAGAATCTACAAAAATAAATGAGACATATCAAAAGAAAGGACCAGAATTTTTTAGAGAAGACAGTACCCATAGTTTTATTTTGAAAAATCTTAAAAATGCTGAATTGGTATGGATTGGAAATGATAGAAAAATTATTTCATTAGAAAAAAGAAAATATGTTGATGCAGTTAGTTTTATGAAAGAATTTTTGGAAAAAAGTCTTCAAGTAGGCATACCAAAAGGCCTTCAGGGTGATTTTAAACGAGGTTTCAAGGTGTTTGTAGGAAACAAAAATCTAAGTAAATCAATTAAAGAGGAAGCAGCTGAGTTGATTTCAGTAGATGGCACACTCCTTCATTTCAATTAAAAAATTTTCAGAAGAACCATACTCAAAAATTTTAGGGTATCCAAATGCAACTAATCATCAAATTAAATCAAGAATTAATGAATTAGAAAAATTAAAAATAAAATCAATTTGTTTAACAGGTCCTACTACAATTGGAAATCTGGCAATTTTAGGAAAAGGATACGTTGGTGTTGTAGTACTTGTAAAAAGAGGAAATAAAGAAGTTGCACTAAAAATTAGAAGAATTGACTCTCAAAGAAAAAATATGAAAAATGAATCAATATTGTTAAAATTAGTAAATTCAGTTAAAGTTGGTCCAAAATTAATTGATGTAAGTAAAAATTTTTTGGTTATGGAATATCTTGAAGGAGAAAAATTTAGGAATTGGATTAAAATGTTAAAAGGAACTGGTAGTGTAAAACAATTAAAATCTACAATAAAAAATGTTTTAGAAGATTGTTATAGATTAGATCAAATTGGATTTGATCATGGGGAATTAAGTAATATTTCTAAACATGTTATTGTAGGTAAAACAAAAGTATCTCTAATTGATTTTGAAAGCTCCAGTACAAAAAGAAGGCCTTCAAATGTTACATCGATTACTCAAGCTTTTTTTATTGGATCAGATATTGCAAAACAAACTCAGAAAATTTATAAAAATTCATCGAAAGAAAAAATTATTCATGCATTAAAATTATACAAACAAGAAAAAACACGAGAAAATTTTGAAAAATTACTTAAAATTTTAAAATTATAATGGGATCAGCAGGATTTGAACCTGCGACCACTAGTCCCCCAGACTAGTATCATACCAAGCTAGACTACGATCCCTAGTCTCACAGGCACAAAATGAAATTATTAAATCGTCCTATTAACAAATAGAAATAATGAAAATATGTAATATTTGTCATAAAATTTCAGCCACTGATAAAGATCATACAGATTGTATTCAAAAAAGAAGTATAGAGATGGAAGATGGGAATTTCAAAAACAATATTACTGAAAAATTAAGTCTATCAAAAAATAATCAAGATCTAGGTATTGAAGTAAAAGCAATATTAGAACATCTAAGTAGAGATAAAAATCAAAAAGATGAATTATAACCATTTTGATAATCTTTCTTTTTCAAAATCTAATTTTTTAGAGAGATTATCTGAAGTAGATTCTGTTAGATGAGTAGAAGGTTTTGGATCTGTAAACATGTCTACTTCTATAATTGAAGCTGTATCTTTACCAGACTCTAAGAAACATCCACCTTTACCATCAAATAAAACAGATGTTTCTTTTGATTCAAGTTTTGAAATGATATTTTTTGCAACTATAATTCCTTCTCCTTCTGCAAAAATTCCTGCTTTAGGTACTGCCATTGAATCAATAACAACTAAACTTGTAACATCACCAACTGCAAAAATATTTTGATATGGTGTTTTACAATCTCTATCTATTGGAATAAATCCGGGTTCTTTTGCTAAATTTGAATCATAAATAACTTTAGGGGCAATATGTGGTGGGATTGCTAAAAGAATATCAAAATCAGCTTCATCATTTTCAAAAATTAATTTTTTAGATTCTACACATTTAATTTTTTTAGAATGGTGAAAAATAATTTTTTCTGAATTTACTAAATCAAGAATTTGTTTGCTAACTTCAGGACCTGCTGCAGGTAGTGTTATTGGAGCAGGACTGTAAAAATCAATTTGTATAGAATCTCGTATTCCTCTCTTTCTAAGCATAGAATCAATTAGTAAACTAGCTTCAAAAGGTGCTGGAGGACATTTGTAAGGCATACCCGTTATAACAATAGCAATTTTTCCATTTTTTATTTTATTTAATTTTTGATGAATTTGATCAAGTTGATTATGATCATACAAATTAAATCCATTTTCTACTAAACCTGGAATTTTTTCCGGTACTAATACAGCACCCATAGAAATGATAAGAAAATCAAATGAAATATTTTCAGATTTTGTTTTTATAAAATTATTTTCTGGATTAATTTCAATAATTTCATCTTTGACAAAATTAATTTGTTTTTTTGGTAGTTCATTTAATGAACCAATAGAATTCTCAAAGGTTCGTGTTCCATTCATGATCCATAATTTTGCAAATCCAACCATGAACCAGTCTTTTTTATCTATAATTGTAATTTTGACTTTAGATGAATCTAACGAATTTCTAATTTCATTAGCTGCAGAAAGACCACCAAATCCACCTCCCAAAATTACAACATGAGGAATGTTTGACAATCTATTTTTCTTGTGTTGTAGGTCTAATCAAAATTTCATTTACATTAACATGTGATGGAGAATTTACTGCATACAATATTGCATTAGCAATATCTTGTGCTTGTAATGCTTCCATTTTTTTTGTATTTTCCAAAAATCCCTGTAACGACTCATCAGTAATTGTGTTGTTAAGTTCTGTATCAACCACACCAGGTTCAATACTAGTTACTCGAATATTTGAGCGAACACTAAATTCTTGTCTTAATCCTTCTGTAAATGCAGCTACAGCAAATTTTGTTGCACAATAAACACTACCTGATGGAAATACAACTCTACCAGCAACTGATGAAAGATTAACTATGTGGCCAGATTTTTTTCCTTTCATATGAGAAATGACTGCACCTGTACAATACAATACTCCTTTAATGTTAACATCTATCATTCTATCCCATTCATCAACTTTGAGATTTTTGAAAAAGCTTAATGGCATTAATCCAGCATTATTTACAAGAATATCTATTGAAGCCCATTTATCTAAAACTGCTTTAGCAAAATTATCACATTCTTCTCTTTTCGTTACATCTAGTTTTTGAAAATAAACTTCTCCTCCGTTAGCAATAATTTTTTTTGATAATTCTTCTAATCTATCTACTCTTCTAGCACCAATTGCAACTTTAACACCAGCTTTAGCTAGTGTTAAAGCAGTAGCTTCTCCAATTCCACTACTTGCTCCAGTAATAATTGCAACTTTATTAGTAATCATAAGATATTATCAAAATTTTTGATTAACAATACTAAAAATGTTTAGAAAATAATAGGGTTATTTTAAAAAAATGATCTAATAACTTTTTTAAAAGAAAAAGTCTATCATAAATTGTGCTGTCTGAAGATTGTGCGTATTGTGGAAATTTAACAGATATGCCATTTCATTGTAGTTATTGCAAAGATCCATTTTGTTCTGAACATAGACTTCCAGAAGATCATAGATGTGTTAAATTACGCCAAATTAGATCAGAAAAATTTGGAGAGAGAAAAGTGATTCGTGATGGCGGTAAAGGTAAAACAAATATTTTGAAACGAATTTTTGGAAAATTTTAAAAATTAATAGGGACTTTTTTCTGGAGAAATTTTTGCACGTCTTCCTTGATAAATTAATGCAATTGCTAATGCAAACATTACCATTGCAGTTAATGGAAAATTTTGTGGTGCAGGTAAAACAAACCAATAGTAAATACCAAAAGCTATAGATACAATTGCTTGAGTCCAAAGTTTAAGCCATTTTGGAGCTTTGATTAATCTACTAATGAATTCAACAATAAAAATTCCAATTACGGGATAAATTGTATAAAATAGAAAATCAATTACATCTACTCCAGTATGAGACATAATTTGTAAGAATAATAGCTATAATTTCTACCTAATCTTCCCATCTAACCTTAATTGCAATTTTTTTAGCAATTAAAGCCTGAGCATTTTCATAGGGAATTGTAGCTATATCTTCAACCTTAAACGGACCGTATCTTTCAAGATCAGCACCTATAATTTC
>JABGZU010000019.1 GCA_018674605.1 Candidatus Nitrosopumilus sp. | reverse complement strand
AAATGGCTGACAACTAGAGCCATGCTTGATACTATTTAGCCAATAATCATTAATGTCTCCCTCATACACAACACAAGGAATCCCCAAAATATTTTGCTCAAAGGAATTCAAGTAGATGGGATTTTTTTCAGCAAATTCATGAAGTTGTTTTAAATGATTTTCATTAATTGGAAATTCTTTGGACACCTGAGAAGGAATAACTTCCTGAATATGGGCACTTCCCGAGTAATTTTTTGCAAAATCTTGTTTTATTTTAATTAAATTTTCAACAAACTCATCTAACATAAAATTTCTAAAATATACGGGTATGATAAACTCATTGTAGTTTATTTTGATTTTTCAGATAAAATTTCTGAGATGTCTTGTTGAATTTTTTCCAATTGTTCAACAGTATTATTTTCCAATTCTTTGATTCGTTTAATTTCCACATCTGTAGGCTCCATCATCAATTCAAAACTAAGATGTTTGAGGAGATTTAGATAAGAGTCTCGTTTTTCAAGTAATTTTTCAATAACAAGTTCAGACATTAAAAAATCTGAATTGCTCAAGTATATAGAAATTGAGTCAGCAAAAATTACCGATGCAATTCAGGCATTATTTTCAGGCATGAAAATCAGAACAATTTCACAAATGCCTAAAAAAATTAACGGTACTTTGCACTGCCGATCTGTCTATTGTTTTTTGTTGGTTTTGTATGCGCTTTAACCATATGTCTCAGTGTTCTTTCAGGATCAGAAAATTTCATATGACATATCTTGCATTCTGTGTCAGCTGCATCTTTAGATTTTTTTTTAAATAAATTCAACTAATGGAGGTAAAATCAGAGTGTTAATAAATTGCGACATCACTATGCTTTACAAAAAACAATGTGTTGTGCAAGGTTACCCCCACCACCAAAATCTCTTAGTTACTTTGATTAGTGATTTGATATTTGCAATGTTTTCAGGATTCAATTCAATTTCTTTGTGTTCTGCTAAGACGTGTTCTTTAACCATTGACATCAGCTCCTCATCATCATTTCTTGTTGATTCTGCTGACCAACTACAATCTTTGCCTGCATCTTTGCAACTAATTGATTTTGTCATAACTATGTGATTTTTCATGGTTATTTATCTAATGGACCCAAACCAAAACCAACGTACCTTTTTTTGTACCAACAGGTCAGCAGATTCCAAATTGTTCATTCCAAATCAGGCTGGCATGGATTGAATGTCCGTTTCTGATGACGGTAATTTTGTCTTAAGATCTGAAACGATTGTAATCAGATGACAGACTTGGTCTTGTAATTATGCAAAGTCAATTTTTCTATATAATGGGCACTACCAACTTGTACTGGCGGCAAACGATGCCAGAGGTTGTTGTGAATTTAAATTTCAGATATGCTGCAGATGTCAGATAAATTTTTCGTTGACCGATCTACTTAATTTTTAGTTTGACGTAGTGAGGGCATGGTTGATGAGACGGAAAATCAGGATTGGCGCAAGTTTGGAGAGGGGGGCAAAAATAGATGGGATCAAAAAAATGAGACGGAAAACACGTCACAGTCCGCTCACAAGTCAAAACAGCGATGAAGTGAAAGTGACAAATTACAAAGTTATAATGTAATTACCAAGTTTACTATATCTGATTGTAAATAGAAAAGATCCATGGAGTCAATTACAATAATGAAACAAAAAATGTCAAAAAATAAAACTGATCATCAAAAAGCAGCAAGAACACGCAGACAGCGAGGGTACCAGTGGGAAGACACGATTGTAAAACGATTTAAGAAATCAGAGAATTGGAAAGCGTTTAGACTCGGATCTCCAAGTATTGCGTTGCCCGATGTGTTGGCAGTAAACACGCCAGAAAGTACAATATTTACAATTGAGGCAAAATCCGGAACAAGTACATCACTTCCAGTACCTGCAGATCAAATACAACGATGTCTGGATTGGATTAAAACATTTGACATCTATAAAAAAAAGAAAGTGTTGCTTGCATTCAAGTTTCTCTCAAAAAAACGAATCGATGTGGGGGTGTACAAAAACAGAGAGTTAAGAGAGTTTTTTAAAATTTGGGACGAATCGTTGGAAATCACTGACTGCGTATGCAGGTACGATGGAAAAATGTTTACGAAAATCAACGGTATCAAAAAAGAATTATTCTTAAAAGAATGCAAAATGCCTTTTAAAACAAAACAAAGAACGATAGAATAAATTTCAAAGTAGATAAAGTTCAAATCATTTTTAAGTATAAAATACACACCAGTATTATGCCTGAAGAGAATCTAAAAGAAGATCAAGTTGAATCAAACATCGAATCTTTGCTAGAGACAGTATCAGACGCAGAAGTGAATTCACGAATTAGTTTTGAAGAATTTACAGATGAAAGGGCATTAATCAGCAGCGACACGTTTAAGAAAAAACATATGAAAATTAAGGTTTTAGAAGTGTCTGATGAAAATCCAGTTTCAAAATGGAAGTTTGGAGATAGAGTAAAAATAACTAAAATTCTTGTTACCATCAAACATCTTGCAACACAGCAAGTAGAAGAAGCAGAATTTGATATCGAGGCAATCGAACTAGAAATGTCAGAGAAAAGACATTATTCATCAGTGAACAGATGGATACCAGTAGAGGACATAAAAAACGGATACGTGGTTGGTTCGATGCATACAAGATTGATAAGTGATGCAGCTGCCTTAGACTATATCATATTCTAATAAGGAATTTAATTCTAGAAAAGTTACTGAAAAACATTATAAACAAAAGAATTTGAAAATTATCATGAGTGCAAAAGAATTTGATGTGAATGGAACAGATTACACAGTTACCATAACAGAACAAGTCATCGGTCATGTCAATAATCTAAAAAATCTATACAATGCAGCATATGAGGATCCTGAAAGTTTTGAGGATGTTAGTGCAGAAATTTCAAGTACAATTACAGAGATTGCAAGTACTGTGGAACCTGATGTTGAAGACAGTGATTTGGACGGATTAATTCAAGAGATAATTAAAGCAGTGGATAATAGAGCCTCTGAAATTGAAAAAGAATTGTCAGTTAAAGACAAGCCTAAAAAGAAAAAATCAAAATCAAAAAAATAATCTCGATTTGACCTTAAACTCAGATAAAGTCAAGAGATAAATGCTAACCAATACAACATTACTAAAGATATGTCCAAAAGTTGTGAGTGCGGTATTTGTGATCATTATAGCGAATCAGAATGTATTGAAAAAGAGTGTAAATGTTGTTTGAATTTTCACGAACGATCTGGACCTAAACGAAAGTAATTTTAGTTATTTGTTTTTGTAACAACTACATTTTTTAGAAAAATGACGAGAGCAACCAAGTAATTTATGATCTTGACAGCCGCACAAAATACATTTTTTTTGACCAGTCATAATTGGTCCAATAAGTCATAGACGTTATCCATCATGTTTTTATTTTTTAACGCTTCTAAAATTTTTAATCTCATATTTTTTACACGAGATGCATCATCAGAATACAAGGGTGCCATAGTTACAATCTCTTTTTCAAAGGAATAGTTTTCCAAATATTGAGAAAATTTTGTTTTTACAACCTTAAAATCAGATGCGGGGATTTTATCAAGATCTATTTTGTTTGACACAACTCGAATAAACCCATTAATTTTTAACATTTCTTTTTCAATTTTAGCAAGATCTCCGGGCTTATCTTCAATCTCATTGAGAATTTGATAAGACTTTAGAATATGGTTCAAGATATTTTTCAAATGTTCATTATAAGTAACCACAATATGATTAGAAATCACATCCATCTAAAGTTTAGGGAATTTATTTTACCTATAAAAAAAATTTCACATTTAAATTATCACCAATTACCTACAATTACAAATGCAAGACGATGCTTATCTAAAATGTGTTAATCCAAAATGCGGTTTAGAATATCCAATATTAAGTACAAATGTACAATGTGAGAATGGACATGTCTTAGATGTAAAATATAAAAATAAACCCTCAACTAATCTTAAAGAAACATTTTATCAAAGAAGGAATTCAAAAGGCAGTATTTTTAATGAAAGTGGGGTATGGAGGTTCAGGGAATTACTAAATTTTTGTCAAATAGATACAGAAAATATTGATGAGTGCTCAAAAGTTTTAGTTTCGCTAGATGGAGCAGAAGGAAGACAATCAAAACCATACCACATGTCTAAAGCAGCAGAATTCATAGGTATTGAGAAAGAGGGATTATGGTTACAGCCAGAGGGATACAATCCAAGTGGTTCTTTCAAAGATAATGGAATGGTAACTGCTGTGACTCATGCCAAAATGGTTGGAGCTAAAAAAATTGTCTGTGCGTCAACTGGAAACACATCAGCTTCAGCTGGAATGTTTGCAGCAAATGAAGGGATAAAGTGCGATGTGTATATTCCAGCAGGACAAATTGCACCAGGAAAACTCAGTCAAGCATATCAATTTGGAGCTCAAATTGTACAAGTAGAAGGAAATTTTGATGATGCATTAAAACAATCATTGGAAGATGCAAAAAATCATGATGGGTATACAGTAAATTCAGTTAATCCCTTTAGAATAGAAGGACAAAAAACAATTCCATTTAGAGCATTAGAATATTTGAATTGGGAAGTTCCAGACTGGATTGTTTATCCAGGTGGAGCATTAGGAAACACATCAAGTTGTGGGAAAGCATTAATGGAATTATACCAATGGGGATGGATTAAAAAAATTCCAAGAATCGCAGTAATTAACTCAGAAGGGGCCAGCACATTATCTGATTTGTATAACGGTAAATTTGAAGGAGAGGAATTAAGATGGAATAAAGGAAATCCAAATACAGAATTAATTTCTAGATATTATGATCATCTAGATAAACAAGGATTACGACCTAACACTAAAGCTACTGCAATTCAAATTGGAAGGCCTGCAAATATTTTGAAAGGATTAAGAGCACTTGAATTTACAAATGGTGTTGTAACAACAGTATCTGATTCAGAAATGTTAGATGGCATGTCAGTTGTTGGTCTAAATGGATTTGACTGTGAAATGGCATCAGGTGCATCAGTGGTAGGAATTAAAAAATTAACTGAGCAAGGAATAATTAAAAAAGATGACGTGGTTGTAGGAATTCTTACAGGAAGACAAAAAGATGCAATGATTCCAGTGGATTATCACAGCAATTCAAAAAATACATTTGCAATACCGCCAAAAAATTAGCCTCAGTTTAAGATAAAATTAATTAAAATAATTAGGATTGTTATGAAGAGTTTAAATTCATGGATTACTAAACAAGTGTAACCAAAAGATGGTGCAAAATAACTAAATGAGTAATACTAGTTTTAAGAGATTTTCAAGGAGAGTATCATGGTAGATTTATGGATTGAAATTTCAATATTATCTGTTTTAATTGGATTATCGGGATTTTTCAGTGGATTAGAAGTTGCACTAGTTGGAGTTAGAAAATCAAAGGTTGTTCAATTATTTAATGAAGGTAAAAAAGGTTCCAAAGCACTGCACAAACTAAAAACAAATCCAAGTTGGATGATGTCAAGTGTAAATTTAGGTAACAATTTAGTAAATGTTGGAGCATCAGCACTTGCAACAAGTGTTGCAATGAGATTATTTGGTGATGATGGATTAGGAATTGCAGTTGGTATTATGACATTTTTAATTTTAGTATTTGGGGAAATAACTCCAAAAACATATTGTAATGCCAATTCAACTAGAATTGCATTAAGATATGCACCAGTGTTGTTAGGATTTAGTTATGTATTTTATCCAGTTGTAAAATTCTTTGAAGTAATTACAAGAGGTGTCGTAAAAATGACAGGAAGTAGTTATTCGCCACCTCCAATCACTGAGGAAGATATCAAAGGAGTAATTGATCAAGGATTAGAAGAAAAAGCACTTGAAAAAGAAGAAATGGAATTAGTTCATGGTGCACTAAAATTTGATGATACAGTGATTCGCTCAGTGATGACTCCAAGAGTTAAGATGTTTTCACTAAATTCTAAAATGATACTCTTTGAGGCATTACCACAAATCAACCAAAGGGGCCATTCAAGAATTCCAATTTTTGGAGAAACCGGAGATGATATTGTGGGAATTATTCATGTCAGAGACGTGTTAAAAGAATTAGAAAAAGACAACAAAATGGTCACATTAAAAGAAATTGCACGAAAACCTGTTTTTGCATCACAAGAAAAAATGATCAGTTCTTTACTAAAAGAGATGAAAGGTAGAAAAACACACATGGCAATTGTAATAGATGAACATGGGGGAGTAGAAGGATTAGTTACACTTGAGGATTTGTTAGAAGAAATTGTGGGGGAAATTGAAGATGAAACAGATACAACAAGAGAAACAGGGTATGAAAAAATTGATCAAGACACAATAATTACAAATGGAGATATTGAAATTGACATTATCAACGAAATTTTTAAGACAAAGATTCCTGATGGGGATGACTATGCATCACTTAATGGATTACTACATGAGAGATTACAAGATATACCACAAGAAGGGGATAAAATCGAAATACAAGAATTACGAATAATTGTTGAAAAAGTTTCAAAAAACACCCCACAAAAAATTAGGATTGAAAAAATCAGGATTTAATCTTTTTTCATCAAAAGTATCACTTTTTCCATCAAATGCGTCAGATACATCATCAAATGCGTCAAGTGTGTCAAGTGTTTCATCAAGTGTCATCAGGAAGTACACCAGGTGTATTTACGCACGATTCAGAGTTGGGATTAAAAAATTTGATTTGATGAAACACTTGATGGGTTTGATGAAACACTTGATGGGTTTGATGAGTATAACTACAAAGAATTTACAAATCAAAAAGTTTTGAGAAATGATTCATACTTGGAAAATCATAAAACAATAACATTGTTAGTCTTTTTTAGCAAAATGTTCTTGTAATTTTTGTTT
>JABGZU010000104.1 GCA_018674605.1 Candidatus Nitrosopumilus sp. | reverse complement strand
TGTTCCGCTATAAAGTTTCAAAATGTTCCTCATAAACTACATAGTTCTATACTATTGCATGTCAAAACAACAATACAGGTCCGAAATGGGCATAATGGGTGATATCTTAGATGTTACCGCTGACGGTGGTCGTGATGGAATCATTGTATCTGCAATTTCTCGAAAAGCCAACCTATCTCACTATGCAGTATTAGACAAATGTGAGAAATTGGTCGAAGCAGGCTTGGTAGAGTCAGTCAAAAATAACAGAAACAGAGTTTTTCAAATTACTGAAAAAGGTCTAGGTTTTTTTCAGGAATTTAAAAGATTTCAACGATTAGTAGAAAGTATGAATCTAAGGTATTGATCAAATGAATTCATTATTTGAACCAATTCAATTGAAAACATCTCTAGGAGACGATGGAATACTTTTTGTAAGGAATGACGATATCCTTGATACAATGGTCAAAACACTTCTTTTGGTAGTTAGTGTGATTATTGTAGCTGCTCTGATCCCAATCCAATCTTCATTTAGTTCTCCTAGAGCTTTAGATCTAATTATTTATCCAGATGGCTCTACTCATATTTCTACAGAAATTGACTTAGATCCATTTCAAAATGATTATGATTTAGATCTGTTTGGAAGTACTATTGATAATCTAGTTGTAATAGGTGATAATGAATTTCTATTAGCTACTGATGTGATAGCTGATTCAGCTTTAATCCAAACTTTTGGTTCATCTATTATTAGTGTAGAATATGATATTCATGATTTAGTATCTAAACAAGGTAGATTATGGACATTTTCTTTAGATTCCCCTTCTGAATTTACATTACTTTTACCAAAAAATTCTGCTATTGTTGGAATGACAAACCTTCCAATTAATATGGAAATAATAGATGACCGAAATCAATTAACATTATCTTCAGGTAAAACTGAAATTGATTATTTCTATAGTACTAATCTTTCTGATCCAATAACTAATACTGAATCTGAATCAAATAATATTTTGTATGTAATAATTGGTGGAGTTATAATATTCATTATAATTGGTTTTGGAATAATAATTCATAACAAACAAAAAAATCTTAAATTGATACAAAATATTCAAACAATTCAAAAAAATAATGTTGCTGATATTGAAATGATTTTTAAATTAAAACCCGATCTTCGTGAAGATGATAAAGAATTGGTAAAATTTATTTTTAATAGTGGTGGAGAAGCACTTGAAAGTGAATTACGAAAAAAATTCTTACAACCAAGAACTACCATGTGGCGTGCAGTAAAAAGATTAGAACGTGAAGGAGTTATTGATATTGAAAAGAAAGATTTACAAAATTTAGTAAAAATACGTAAAAATATGGAGAAACAAGAATGAAAAAATTAGCATTATTTGCAATATTTGTCCTAATTTTTGGAACAATATCTCCATCATTAGTTAATTATGCATATGCACAAAATGATCCAAGTATTTTGTTACGTATTGCTATACAAGCAGATAAACAAATTGTAAATCAATTGGATAGAGTTTATGGAGATCAAATTCCTAATAATATTCAAATTATATATGATAAAGGTCATGCAGCAGTACAATCTTTAGATGAATCTTTGCCTGATGATCTTAAAAAAGCTAAAAAAGATTTTCTTTCAGCAATGAATGCTTTTATGCAAATTTCTAGAATTATTTCTCAATCTACTATTAAAGTAGTAAATACATCTGATAAAACTGATCGAGATTTATCTAGTGAAATTGATAGATTAGAAAAATATGTTAAAACTTTAGAGACAATTTCTAAAAAATACAATATCAATGTTACAAATGATTTTATTGAAATTCATAATTTAATTAAAAAAATACGTAATCAAACTAATGATAAAAATATACAATATGATGAAATCATTGATGAAATAAAGATCATTTTAAATTCTATTAAAAATGATATCCGTGAATCTGCTTCAAAACATCGATCCGATTTTATTAAACGATTTTTTGATAGATTGCTTGATAGAATTGACCAACAATTAATACAAGCAGAAAATGACGGTATTGACCATTCTCAAATTGAAAGAGGTCATGGATTAATTCTTGAAATTAAAGAATCACTTTCAAAAAATCAAATTAAAAATGCAAAAATAGTATATGTTGAATTAAAGGAATTAATGAAAAATATTGGATATTCGGTACGAATAACATAAGCTTCATATACATTTTCTAAAGAATTTCAACATGGTTTCTAAAACGATTTCAGTAGGCGTAGGAATCCCTATGATCATAGTTGGTGCATTAATGGCTTGGTTATGGTCTCCAATTGGAGGAGAATTACAAAATCAAGTAGAATTGATTGGAAGTACTATTGGAATATTAGGTGTGGTATTTTTCATCAGTGGATTATTCTATACAAAAGAACCTGTAATGCACTAGTACAAACTCATTAAATAAATAATGAAAAAAATAAGAATTATTACTTGAAAGTAAGATTATTTGAAATATTTACGTCTGTAGAAGGTGAAGGTATTCTTTATGGTACTAAGACTCTCTTTGTTAGACTTGCAGGGTGTCCTTTCACATGTTTTTATTGTGATACTAAGGAATCATTACCTCTTGATTCTGGTATAGAGTATACAATTGAAGCAGCAAATGAATTAATTGATTCTAATTTACAAAATCAAACTTACAAAGTAAATTTTACTGGAGGTGATCCTTTAATTCAACATCAAGCAGTAGCAGAACTTGCAAAACATATTCAAAATAAAAAAATCCCTACATATTTGGAATCATCATGTTTTGATATTGATCGATTTAATCATGTTTTACCTTTTATTGATATTGTAAAAATTGAATTTAAAACCAAAGACTCTGATTTTGCTGATCCTAAACATTATGACAAATTAATTGGTCATACTATGAAATGTCTTGAATCATCTGTAAAATCAAAAAAAATAACTTATATCAAAATTGTAGTTAGTTCTAAAACAAAATTAGATGATTTTCAAGAATTAGTGAATCAAATTTTTAATATAATTTCAAAAGAGAGTATTGATGGATTTGTAATTCAACCTACATATGGTATCTCTGAACCATCTTTAGATCTTTTATTGAGTTTGTATGATGTTGTATTTCCATATTATATTGATGTTAAAGTAGTTCCACAATTACACAAATTTATTGGAGCCCCATAAAATTAACACCTGCCTAAAATTCTGATTAGGTTCAAATACTAGAAAAAAGGATAAAACACAAAATGGATGAAGAACGTGTAAAAAAACTTGTCAGAGAATTAATTATTGAAGTTGGCGAAGATCCAACTCGTGAAGGATTAAGAGAAACTCCAAAGAGAATTGCAGGTATGTATAAAGAAATTTTTGCTGGATATGATTCTGATTCAGAATTATCTGTACAATTTTCAGAAGATTCTGATGTAGTTATTGCACGAGATATTCAATTTTATTCAATGTGTGAACACCACATGTTACCATTTTATGGAAAAATTCACATTGCTTATTCACCGAATGGAAGGGTTTTTGGAATATCAAAACTAGTTAGATTAGTTGAAAAATATTCAAAAAGACTACAAATTCAAGAACGTTTAACCAAAAATATTGCTGATGAACTATATTCTCAAGGAGTAAAAGGTGTAGTTGTTTTTGCTGACGCTGAACATCTATGTATGAAAATGCGTGGGGTTAGAAACGATGCAACTCTTTCTTCATCTGCATTTAGAGGAATTTATGAAAATAAGGATGAAAAAGAGAGTATCATAGCTTTAATTAGAAAACGTGCATCAAATTCATCTTTTTAGCCATCCTCAAAAATTAAATAATCAACATTTTTCATTATCATTATGGGAAAAGCAAATCCGTATATTCACATTCCAAAGGAATCTTGGCCTAGTTGGACATGGTATGCAATAGAATGTGTTGCTCTTATTGTAATTGCTTTTCTATCTGCAGTTACAATTACTAATTCATTTGAAGAATTAACTGTTGAACAACATAATTATGTGATTACCGGAATTTTTGCATCATTCTTTTTAGTTTGGTATGTAATTATTAGAAGTTTAATTTTAAAAAAGAAAATTCTAAAATAAATAATTTGATTATTTGATATATTTTGTTTTATCTATAATTCCAGCTTTTTCAAATGCACTTTTTCTATTATTACAAGATTCACAAATTCCACAATGATATTTTTTATTTGCATAACAACTCCAAGTTTTAAAAATAGAATCTCCTAAATTTTTAATTCCTGATTTTAATAAATCACTTTTTGATAATCCCATACGGTAAGGTGACCAAATTTCAATATTTTTTCGTAATTTTGATTTTATCCCATCAATTTCTCCTTCATTAAATGCACTTTCTAATTTTTTTGCAAATTTTGGTCGACAATCAGGATAATTTGTATCTCCTGTATGTGCACCATATACAACAAGTGAGGCATTAAGTGTAAAAGCCCATGCTGATGCTATTGAAAGAAATACTGCATTTCTAATTGGAACTACAATTGAATATTCAAATTTTGTTGGTATTTTTCTTTTTGAACTTGTTAAAACATTTGAATTTCCATAAAGATTTTTCATAAAACCGATATCAATAATTTTGTGATCTTTTAATCCAAGTTTTTTTGCAAAAGATTTTGCAGCTGAAATTTCCATATTTGCTTTTTGTCCATATGAAAATGTAATTCCATATAATTCATATTTTGATTTCAAAAATGAAACTGCACAAACAGAATCTACTCCTCCACTAAATACAATAACTGCTTTTTTCATAATTTATCACAATTATTTTTTTGTATGTATCGCACCTTTACTTGGCTTACATATTATTGTCTGACAATCAATATTTGCACTTTTGAATCCCTTTGACATTGCAGTACTAATTTTTTTTAAATCAAATGAATTTTTTGAAAATGCAATTACTGATGGTCCTGCACCACTAATTGTTACACCATATGCTCCTGCTTTCATGGCATTTTGTTTAACTTTGGTATATCCTGGAATCATATGCTGTCTTGCAGGTTCTACAATTACATCTTTTACTGAATTTCCAATTAATTCTGGATCTTTTTTCATAAATCCAGCAACAATTGATGCTGCGTTTGATATGTTTAATACTGCATCTGTTAATTTTATTTTTTTAGGAATTACTCCTCTTGAAACTTTTGTTTTCTTTTTAGGAACTACTATTTTTGGAACTGCAATACACATTTTTAAATTCATAGGAGGTTCTATTGTAATTACATTTAATGGATCTGTTTTAACAATTACAAATCCTCCTAAAACTGATGCTGCTACATTATCATAATGAATTGAACCTGCACTTGCTTTTTCACCAAATCCTGCAAATTCTACTAATGCATTGGAATTTAATTTTAATTTAAATAATTTATTAAATGCTACTGCACTTGCTGCAGCAGATCCTGCACTACTACCCATTCCAAATCCTGCAGGTATTCCTTTTTTTATTTTAATTTCAATACCATCTTTAATTTTTAATTTCTTTTTCATATTTTTTATAACTAATCCTGCAGTATTGTTTTCTGGATTTGTGGGAATATTATCATCTGTAACTATTGTGATACCACTTTTTGTTTTCGTTAATGTAATTTCATCATAAAATGCATCAATTGCTAATCCAAATGTATCAAATCCAGGACCTAAATTAGCAGTAGATGATGGTGCTTTAATTGTAATTTTTGATACCAATTAGCCTTCTACCTCTTCACCCAAATTAAGAATTCTGCTTAATGCACTCTCTAGATTAACAATACCTTTTCCCGTTAAATTTGAAATTGGGACTAATCCTTGTGCAAATCCACTAAGATTTAATCCTCGTAAAATGCTTGTAGTTAGCGTATATGTTTCACCATCTGTATCATTAGCAATTGCATTTTCTAATGCATTTGAATTTGTTGACCATTGCAGTATGTCGTTTAATTTAGTGTCTATTACATCTGTTTTTGTTATTGCATTTATTGTTGGTAAATTAAGTCGTAATCGAATTGATGTTGCTAGTAATGCAATTGACACAAAATTTACAGGCGTAGTGATTATTGAACCATCAAAAAGAAAAATACTAGTTTTTTCTTCAGATGTTATGTTATCTACAATAAAACGACCACTAGAACGATATGCAAATAATTCAATTTGACCTGGTGTATCGACAATTAAATAGTCTGGATTTATGTTATTGACCTCATTTTGTATTTCATCAATTTTTGATGCAATCAAATCATTTGCCATTACCAATGCTCCATTTGGACCAAGACTATATTGTTGCATTATTGAAACATAATCCACATAATCTCTAACATCGACATCACAATTGTATGGCATAGCTTCAACACCAGGATCTAAATTTAGGACTGCAGCAAATGCTCCATTCCTTGTGTAATATTCATATAATTTTGATGTAAGTGATGATTTGCCAGAACCAGCTGTTCCAGTAACAAAAATTGTCTTCAATCTATCTTGATTTCTTTTCTTTGCTTATATTTCAAACTAGATGATAATTGAAGAAATTTATTTTATAATTATTTTAAATTCTAAATTAGTTATAAAATTAATCTAAATTTCAATTTAATTCTCCTTTTTATGCCTAAGAATGGCATAAAAGTTAGATATCTAAATTTCATCAACTTTCATATTTGATTATTTGAAAAAAATATCAAATGAATTGGAGAATAGTAGCTATACCTGTTACATTAATTCCAATTATTCTCATTGCCATTCAATTTGATATTAAGATAGAAGATATTCTTGCAATTGGGATTTTTCCATTTGTAGGTGCAATTATTGCAATGATGATTAAACTAGGTTTACAGGGAATTAAATTTGCATATATCACAAGAAAATATCTTGGTAATACTGATTCTTTTTTAAAATTAGTGGGTGTTAGAGTTGGAAGTGAATTTATCAAATTTACAACTCCAATGTTTATTGGAGCAGAATTTATTGTAATTTATTATTTAAAGAAAAAGGGAATAGAACTCTCAAAGGCTACATGGATTGCACTTGTTGATATTGTAACTGAGGTACTTGCAGCAGGTTTATTGTCTATGTTGGCAGGAATAATTGCATTATTGAATGGAGCATATGTTGTAGGAATAGTCATTTTAGCTACTAGTATTTCTATTACATCTTTATGGATGGTTATGTTTTTCTTATCTTCTAAACACACATTTCAAGTTCCAAATGTTTTAGAAGCACTTGTTACAAAATTAGGAAAAGAAAAAGGAACTAAAATAATTAATCAAACAAACAATTGGATGGAAGAAACATGTACTATGATTAGAGAAAATATACAAACTCCAGAATCTAAGAAAATATTTACAATTTCCTTCTTATTCTCTCTTGCATCTTGGTCATTTTATGGAATATCTTTTATGATTATTGCAATGGGAACCGGATATGTGATTAGTATGTTTGATTCTATAATGGCAGTTATGGGTGCAAATGCAATTGGTAATTTACCTATTACAATTGGTGGTTCAGGTTTAGCTGAATTTGGTATTATTGCTTATCTAAATAATCTAAATCCTTTTGATTTTACTATCACTGAAGGAATTCTTGCTTGGGATGCAGTAATTGGTTGGAGAATTGCAACATATTATGTTCCAATAGC
>JABGZU010000100.1 GCA_018674605.1 Candidatus Nitrosopumilus sp. | reverse complement strand
TGTCATCACTTTAGTAATTTTTGCAATAATTTCTGGAATTTTAATAAACATATTATTTGTTGAAGAATTTTGTCTAATCTCTCCATTGACTTTTGTTGTCATTTTTAGGTCTTGAGGATTTTGTATTTCATCTGCTGTTGTAATCCATGGTCCGCAAGGTGCAAATGAATCGAATCCTTTTCCTCTGGTAAACTGTTTATCTTTATTTTGAATATCTCTTGCAGACACATCATTAAAAATCATATATCCAAATATCGTATCCATTGCATTCTCTACGTTAACATTTTTACAATCTTTTTTAATAATCAAAGCTAATTCAACTTCATAATCTAACTGTGTAACAAAATCTGGACATGTGATGTCTGAATTTGTATTGTTTAACGCTGTTCTTGGTTTCATTACTAATGCAGGTTCATCTGGTGCTTCCAATCCTTGCTCTTTAGCATGATCTATGTAGTTGAATGCTAGACAGATAATTTTATTTGGATTTGGAATCGGTGCTAATAATCTATATTTTGAAATATTTTCTCTATATTCTAGTTCATTAATTTTATTCTTAATTTCGTCATACCACCCATCAAACAAAAAATCTTTTACATTGATAGGAATTGGTACTCCTGTTAATTCTGTAATTTCACTTTTTATTGCTATTTTATGATCTTTTACAAAGCCATATGTTTCACTATTTCCGTCTGTAACTCTTACTATTTTCATATTTGATCACTTATGTGTAAAAATTGCTTGATTTTGTGAATCTTTTCTACAATATCCAAATCTAACAAATTGGATCTCTTCTCCTTCTTTTAATTGTAAGTAATGTGGTTCTGAATACACATCTAATTCTTCTAAACTGTTTTCATTAAATTTTTCGTTAATAAATAATATTTTTGGAATAATTATTTTAATTCTATGTGCTGTTTTTTGTGAAACCCATTGGATTTTTGGAATACTTGCAATGTCTCCTTCTTTTACATATTCTCCTTCTAGTTCATTTCCTTTCTTTGTAATCAAAATATTTCCTAATCCTAAAAGTCTAATTTGTGTTCCCTCTTCAATATTTTGTATGTCATCTCCAGAAATGTAAAAATTTTTATCAACATCAATTTTTCTTTTACCCATATCATTAACTGGATGATTTGAAATTTCTACTGATGTGATTGATAGATTTTTTACTATTAGTTTTCTTGGATTATTAACCATAAACAATCTGATACTATCACCATCTACAAATTTTCTATTAAATGCTTCAAGAGAATCAAATGGTGCAAGAGTATTTGCTTTTGTTAAACCTAATGACATGATGAATTTTCTAATAGCTTCTGGTTTAATCCCTCGTTTTTTTAATCCCTCCAAAGTTGGTAATCTGGGATCGTCATACCATGAAACTTTACGATCTTCGATCAAAGGTTTGATAATTCTTTTTGAAATTGGCATTCCTTTGAATTCTAATCTTGAGAAAAATCCCTGCTCTGGTTTTCTCATATTTAATGAATCTAAAATTGCATCAATTAGCTCTTTTCGTAATTCAAATTCTTTTGAACGATAAGCATGTGTAACTCCATCAATACTGTCTTCAATAGCAACTGCAAAATCATAACTTGGCCAAATTCTATATTTTTCGCCTACTGTGTAATGTTTACCGTGTATTATTCTAAACAATACTGGATCTCTCATTACTGCATTATCTGCTTTCATGTTTCCTCGAAATCTGACAATTGCTTCACCTGGCTTAAATTTGGTTTCCATTTTCTCCCAATTGTTAATATTTTTATCAACATTCTCTCTACTACATTTACAATCTTTTCTTTCTCGTCTGTTTTTACTAATATCATCTCTTTTACATTTACAAACGTAAGCTTTTCCAGAATTAATTAATTCCAGTCCTTTTTCATAAAATACTTCCATGTCGTCTGAAGTATTTTTTACTGTATCAAATTTTATTCCTAACCATTCTAATCCAACTTTAATTGCTGCATGGTATTCCATTCTTTCAGCTTCAGGATTGGTATCATCCATTCTTAGAATAAATTTTCCTCCATACATTTTTGCATATTCTGAATTGATTATTGCTGCTTTGGCATGTCCTATGTGTGGATAACCATTTGGTTCTGGTGGAAATCTTGTAATAACTTTCCCTTGTTGCGCATTTTTTAATTCAGGTAATCCCTTTCTTTCTTGAATTTTTTCTTTAGGTGCTAAAATTTCTGGAAACTTTTCATCAATTTCTTTTTTTTGTTCTTTTATTGATAATTGATTCACATTAGATACAATTTCTGCAATTTCTACTGAAATTTCTTTTACCTTAGTTCTAAATTCTGGTTTGGTTCCAAGAATTTTTCCTAAAATTATTTTTTCTTGAGTTTTACCTTCATGTTCAAATGCGTTTTGAAGAGTCATTTTTCTAATTTCTTTTCTAATTTCTTCATCCATACTAGTTCTACCTATTGTAACTATACGCTTCGCCTAACTACGAAGTCTAATAATGCTGTTAATTCCTCTTTTGCTGAACCTGAGTATTTTATTAGTGATTTTTCAGACTTTTCTGCATATTTTAGAGCCTGGTTTCTAACTTTA
>JABGZU010000063.1 GCA_018674605.1 Candidatus Nitrosopumilus sp. | reverse complement strand
TTACTCGACCTTTTGATGCAATTGCTACAAAATTTAATACTACTCCAGAAATTATTAAAGAAAAATTAAACAATCTAAAAGAGATTGGTGTTTTAAGACAACTTAGTGCTATTTTTGATACTAGGAAACTAGGTTATACTAGTTCATTAGTTGCAATGGAAATTGAAGATGATAAGTTAGATTATGTGGCTAGTCAAATTAATCGTCATCCTGGTGTTAGTCATAATTATGAACGTGATCATCAGTTTAATCTTTGGTTTACTTTAGCTGTTCCACCTGGAACTGATTTGAATGCTGAACTTGAAAAATTTAATGTTCTTAAAGGAATTAAAAAAGTTCGAATGCTTCCAACTTTACAGTTATTCAAAATTGGTGTTAAACTTGACATGGTTGATGACAAAAAACATGATATTGCACCAACTGAAGAGAAAAAAGAAATTAAGAATATTAAATTTGAACCAACAGAACAAGACAAAGATTTCATTCGTGAATTACAAAAGGATATGGAAATCACTGATGAACCCTTTGTAATTGCAGCAAAAAACCTTGGAATTACTGAGGATGAATTATTTGCAAAAATGAAACATTATGAGGACATTGGTGTGATGCGAAGATTTGCAGCAATTTTGAGACATAGACAAGTTGGATTTACTGCAAATGGTATGATTGTATGGAAAGTTCCTAAAGATAGGATTACTTCTGTTGGTGAAACATTAGGTTCATTTCCTCAAGTCAGTCATTGTTACGAGCGTCCAACATATGATGATTGGCCATACAATGTATTTTCAATGATTCATTGCAAAACACATGATGAAGCATATGATGTAGCTAAAATTATTCAAGATCAAGTTAATGTGGATGAATACAAAATTCTCTTTAGTTCTCGTGAATTCAAAAAAACTAGAGTTGAATATTTTGTTGAAAATTCATTTAGTTTAGATGATATTACTGCTTAAACTTCATTTTTATCGTGTCCTACAACATGAATATTACAAAAATATTGATCATTCATGTTGCAATAGTATAGAGAATCTTTTCCACATTCTTTACAAGGTGGTTTTTCATCTTCTAGTGATAATTTTGTGTGATATATTTTGCTTCTACTTGCAATGTTTGAGTTTTTATAAATTCTAGTTAAATTTGAATAATATTCTAATTCTTCTGGATTTAATGTTTGATCTTTTTTAATTTTTTTAATAATTAATTCCCATTTTTTGTATTTACCAATTTTGGCAAATTTCATTCTTTCAATAACTTCTAGTGTTTTTTCTGAATCTATTGGTATGACCATTTACAAATTAATTTGTTTGAGGTGTTGCTTTTAATTCATAGGCTGGCCATGTATTGTACAAATCATCAATTTCTTTCATATCTGAATCTGAAATATATTTCCCATCTGACATTTCAGCATAATTGACAATTTCCTCTTCGCTGATCATTGTTGGAAGTACTGTTGCAAATCCTTTTTTTGTCATCATGAATTTCATTGCAAATTCTGTAATACTTAATCCATTTCTATCTGCAATTGGTTTGAATTGTTCAACTTTTTCTAATGCTGATTTAAGCCGCTCTCGTTTTCTTACTGATCTATGATCATTATCATCAAATTTAGTATCTGCATTAACTTTACCTGTTAGAATTCCTGATGCTTCTGGAACTCTAACTAAAATGCCTACGTCTTTTTCTTCAGCCCTTTTCATTAATTCATTTCCTGGAGTTTGTTCAAGTATGTTGTATACTGTTTGAACTGCACTAAGATTTGGTTTGTCCATTGCTTCTATCCCTTCTTGTGTCCAACCAATTGCAGGACCTAACGCAATTTGGTATGTTTTGATGGATCCATCTTTGATAAAACCATCTAATACATTGAATATTGAATTATTTCTCACATCTTTTAATTTTGGATTATGCACACCATACATGTCAACATGATCTGTTTGCAATCTTTCTAAACTTTTTCTTAATGCCATTCTAGTATAATCTTCATCAAATCTTTGTGGAAGTTCTTTATGCCCTATTTGGT
>JABGZU010000020.1 GCA_018674605.1 Candidatus Nitrosopumilus sp. | reverse complement strand
TGTATTTGTAAATCCAGTAATTGGTAAGAAAAAATCTGGTGATTTTGTAGATGAAGTAATTGTAAAATGTTATGAAACTATGATAAAATTATACTATCCTGAAAATAGATGTAAACTTGGAACATTACATACACAAATGAAGTATGCAGGTCCAAAAGAGGCAATACATCATGCAATTATGAGACAAAATTATGGTTGTACACATATCATTATAGGACGTGATCACGCAGGTGTCGGCAAATTCTATGATCCAATGGCAGCACAAAAAATCTTTGATGATTATCCAGAATTAGAAATCTCTCCAGTATTTTTCCCACCATTCTTCTATTGTAAAAAATGTCTTACATATACAACTCCAAAAGCATGTCCACATGATAATGATGTAAAAGAGCAAATTAGTGGGACTGCTCTCCGAGAAATGATTCAAAATGGACAAGCACCATCTGAATTTATTTTAAGACCTGAAGTTGCAAAGGTAATTTTAGATAATCCAAAACCTTTTGTTGACTAGATATTTATTTAAATAAATTTTTCTTAACTTATGAAATATTTACTTTTAATAATTTTATTTTTTGGATTTTTAATTACTCCAGCATTTGCTCAAGAATTAAAAAATCCATCTTTGATTATAGAAACAATTGAAATTCCTGCTCAAGAATTTAACACCGTATTACGAAATGCACCAATTATTTCTCTTGATAATACACATAGTGTAAGTTGGCAAGTAACTATTGATAATAATTTACTTTATGCAAATCCTGAAGGACATGCCGTTTTTAGAATATATGATAAAGAAAATAATGATGAATTTATTGAAGTTGGAATGGGTCCACAACCTGACAATAAATTTTGGATTGCAGTACAAACACCAGTTGAAGGATACATAATTGTTCATAGAGATTTAGATCGAGGTTGGTATCCGGCTGCAAAATCTATCATATCATTTACTGACAGAGCAGGTTTAACTGTAAACAATGGGGCAAGAATAGTTGTAACAAATTTGGATATCGGAAAATTTGAAATTGAATCTTATTCAGTTCATGGAATGCAAGGAAGTACTGATCCACCTGCAATAAATTCTGGAGTTATGATTATAGAAATTTTATCAGGTGATCCTGCAAAGAACATGTTTGCATATTTTCCATTTTATGTTGCAGCAGGAATTGGAATTTTGGTTGGAGCATTATTTTTAACTAAGAAACGTTCTTAGTTTTATAAAATTTACAGCTTTTTTTAATTTTACAAACATTACACATTGGTGAAATTGGTTTACAAATATTTTGTCCATACATTACAAATGTATCATTTATTTCAATCCAATATTTTTTATCTATTTTTTTCATTAATTCTTGTTCTGTGTCTTCTGGATTTTTTGTTTCTACTAAACCTAATCTATTTGAAATCCTATGAACATGAATATCTACCGGTATAGCTGGTTTTTCAAATGCATATACTAAAACACAATTAGCAGTTTTTCTTCCAACTCCTGGTAATTGAACTAGTGTATCAAGATCATCTGGAACTTTATCTTTGTATTTTTTATGAATTATTTTTGCAACTTCTATTATTCTTTTAGACTTTACATGAAAAAATCCAATTGATTTAATTATTTTTTCTACATCTTTGATTTTTGCTTTTGCAAGATCATCTGGATTTTTATATTTTAAAAATAACGCTTTTACTGCTTTTGTAGTTGTCTCATCTTTAGTTCTTGCAGAAAGTATTGTTCCAATTAAAATACTAAATGGACCTGTTTCAGCATCATGTAAGTCTCTTAATGCTGTAATTCTTGGTGGTTTTACAGAATTCATAGTTTCTGTCATTCCAGTTAATATTTTCTTCATTTTATTTGGAATCTACGCACAAGTATTATAACTGTAATAATGATAATTTACCATTGGAATTAACTCGAGAAGAAGAATCTGCGTTAAAAGGTGAACAGGGCGAAATTATGCAAATGGCATATAGAATTTTAGTTGCAACAGGTGAAGCAACTGATGCTGAAAAATTAATCCCAATAGAATGGGCTCATCTTTCTGGTGTAAATTATAATACTATTGGTGATGCTGGTGAAGAATTTTTATCT
>JABGZU010000021.1 GCA_018674605.1 Candidatus Nitrosopumilus sp. | reverse complement strand
ATTTGCTTTTCTTCTTCAGTTCCAAATGTGTAATATGCATCATCTAAACAATTCTCTAAACTACCACTAGATTGCATGTTTCCAATATTATCAGTACAGGTATCAAGTGCGTCTTGTAATTGCATATCATTTTGTGTGGTATCTCCAGATATTGTTATAGTATATAGAATAATTCCCAATCCTGCAATCATTCCAAGAATTAGACCCTTTGAAACCATATGAGAATTTCTAGATTAATGGGTAAAAAGTCTATTAATTTTAAAAATTTGAAACTGTATAATTAATCTAAATTATTTTTGTGCAAATAGATGTGCATTTGTGCAAATAGAATTACAAAAAGTAAATACGCATGCGTATTTCAAGTGATAAAATGCTAAAAACTTAAGATAAATGTACACATTACAATACACGTTTGAACAAAAATGTCCTAAATTGGGGCATTACCTTGACAGAGTATGAAATTGGAAGGTATTAGAAAATTATGTAATATTACGGGGCAAGTCTATCAACATCACGTGGGTAGAATGTAGTATCACGAATATTCTCAGTACCAGTCAAGGCCATAATTAGTCTCTCAAGACCAATACCACAACCAGCGTGTGGTGGTACACCATAATCAAATGCATTAAGGTGATACTCAAAAGAATCAGTTTTCATGCCTTTGTTACTCATTCTTTGAGCTAACTCATCACGTTTTTCAATTCTTGTACTGCCTGAAGATAATTCTAAATCTCCAAACATTAAATCAAAAGATTCAGAGATTTTAGGATTAGATTTACTATCTTTTACGTAAAATGGTTTTGGACCCAAAGGCCAATCAGTAATAAAGTAAAATCCATCCAATCCAATTTTTTTAAGATTTGATGGATACAAATCATCACCCCATTCTGTTTTTGCTCCTGCTTTTTGCATTTTTTCTACAAGATCATCATAAGTATATCTTGGAATAATTTCAGGGATTGGAGTTGGAGTAAATTCACAATCAGAATTTTTTTCAATATAATCATTAGCTGCTTTAATTGAAACTTTGATGATATCCTCAATTCGACTCATAACATCATCATAATCTACAAAAGCCTCTTCCAAATCAATTGAAATTGCTTCTGCCAAATGTCGATTGGTTCTTGATGGTTCTGCTCTAAAGATAGGGGCAATTTCAAAAACTTTTTCAAAACTCATGGTTAATTGTTCTTTGTACAATTGGGGACTTTGAGCTAAGAATGCTTCTTTGTTATAGTAAAATATTGGAAATAATGCAGCGCCACCTTCAGTAGCTGTTGCAATCATTTTTGGCGTATTAATTTCAACAAAATTTTGATCATGAAAATAATCCCTAATTGATTTTAAAACTAAACTTCTAGTTTTGAAAACATGTTGTAAAATATTTCGTCGAAGATCAATAGGTCGAACTTCAAGTCTAGTATCTATATTTTTGACAGTTTTTGCAGTTGGCTCAAATGGAGGAATTTTTGTAACTTCTGAAAATACACGTAATTCAGTTGGAATTATTTCAAAACCACTAGGTGCTTTCTCAGAGGATTTTACATTTCCAATTATTGCAACAGATGAATGTGCTTTTAATGAAGAGATTTTTTCGCGTATTTCATCAGGACAATCTCCTTTTTTTGCAACAATTGATAGATCCCCATTTTTATCTCGAATAGTAGCAAAACTGATATTTCCATGCCCCCGTACAGTCAAAACCCAACCCATTACAGTTACGCTATTTCCATCCATTGATGCACTTAATTCATTAGAATAATGTGATCGACGTAATTTACCTAATTCAGTTTCAATCATAATTTACATTATTTCCTATTTTTTGGTGTAATTAATTTTTATCAAAATGAAATATCCAAGATATTTTCAAAATGTTTATACTCCACTAGTATTGAAATTCAAAATACATGGTAAATATCTTAATTGGACTTGTAGTGGCTATGTTCATTATCTGTGCTGCATATGTGGGATATAATGTATCTCAAGATACCTCAGAATCAATTGAGGGTCATAACATCAACATTGAACTAGATATTTTAGATATGAATACAGAATTGTTACAAATTGTTGAGAAACAAGATGGTTACAAATCAATTATTTGATTTTAGATTAATTAGCAAGTATTTTGGATAACAATTATGACTCTAAATGATAAAGAAAAGATGATAGCAATTATTTCAAATGGTATTGCAGTTTTTTCATTATTACAAGAAAGAGACGAACTGCCAAAAAATACAACAATGTATGATTTTGTTTTAAAAGTAATTCCTGAAAATATTAAATCAGAACTAAATGTAGAGTTAATTGATGAAGTATTTCAATACGTTACATCAGCTCATAGTTCATAAAAAATAGATTCTTTAGATTATAATTAGATGAAATTAAAGACTAAATGTTTCTAGTGGCATTTGCAATGATGAGGATCTATAAAATGTCATTAGAAACACTTTGAAAATTACAAAAATATCAAAAACAATTATTATCAATCCATTTAAATTCATCAACCATACTAAGAACATAGAAAATTAGGCACAAAAAAATACAAATTAAATATCAAACAATAATGAAAATAAAATGTCTCAAAATACACTTCAAAAGATAATTATAGAATTCAAAATTAAATGAAATTATTGCCACTTACTAATAATGTGATAATTAAATTAAATGAAATTACAACAATGGTTGAGGATAAATCCAAATTATCTGAATCAGAAATTGAGGAAATTAAAATAATTTTTAAAAGTTTAGTTGAAAAAAATGAACGTTATGATATAGATGAAATTGAATTTTGGTTTGAAAATGAGGGTAGTTGGAAAGTAAAAGACCCCAGAGTAAGAATTACAAATCTTTCAAGTTACATTCAAGATAAATATCAACAAACAGCTCATTTGAGAATAATTTCAGATGATGATGATTGCAGTTGTGGTAACTAAGTTTCTAACTGTTCTAACAATCTACCAACAATTTTAGAATTTTCTTCGCGCTCATTTAGTATTTCTTGAATTCTTTTTTCATTTTTAGTTTCATCAGTCATAATTTTGAAATATTCCTCATCAAGATCATTGTTAGTTTGTAACCTTTTGATCACTTCAAATAAAATTCCGATAACTTGTTTTTGGGCATCAATTAATTGATCTTTTTCATCTTCAGACATTTTTTCTATACATCCTCGATAATCTTTGTAAATATTTCTTTTAATTT
>JABGZU010000023.1 GCA_018674605.1 Candidatus Nitrosopumilus sp. | reverse complement strand
TTCATTAATCTAGAAGTATGCTCTCTACTACGTTTTGTTGTGATTTGTATATCACGTGATGTCATGGATTTATTTGTGATTAGATGTAACACATAATTAATTGGGCTCACATGCTCAATATTTGGAATTTTAGGCATAGAAACAAGTTTTTCAACGATAATTTTAGGCTCCTTAATCACTTCAACTTCTTTTGTAGACTCTTCACTATTTTCTACTAATTTTTGCATGAATTGTTTCAATTCCAGGTTAGGGTCAATAGACTCTTCACCAATTCCTTGAATTTCTAATGCATCTAGGCGTATTTTCATATCAATTAATTGTTTTTCATAATATTCTAAACGCTCTGTTTGAGTAGGATCAGCAATATCACTATTAGATTTTATGAATGGACGTACTTTGAAGAATAGATACAAACCACCCAAACCTAACATAAATGCTAAAATTACGCCTAAAATCACTTCAGGATCAGGAATTTCTACTAACATCACCATTTTTATGCTTATATTGTGATTTATTGTGATTGACCAATATTATTTCACACTTTAGATTAACAATCTCACACTAATAATCACAATCTCACAATTGTAATCACAATTAATAGTTAATAATCACAATCTCCTTAATCACATCAATTACATATTTGATGCCTGTCTGATTAGCTTATCTATCACACTAATCACTTCATCTTCTCTTTCAGGAAATATATCACTCTCATTAATCACACTAATCTGTTCAGAAAGTTTAGATATCACATCAATATCATCAGGTAAAAGTATGCCTAAACCACGTAAAAGTATGATTGAATAGAATAATGCAACTAATTTCTCTCTGGATTGACCTACTTGCCTATAATATGCTCCTTTAGATATACTAAAACTTGATTCTAAAAGATCCTTTTGATTTAAAATTATTTCAATTTGTCGCTCTGTAAACAGTGATTTTTTGATAATTTTACTAATAATATTGTTAAAATTAGTTTCTTTAGACTCTGTCATAGCTATACAAAACTGTATACCGACATTCCAATTAAACTTTAAAGTGTCGTATGCAAACCTCAATTATGGAAAAAATTAAAGTTGAATCATTCTTAAAATCAGAATTAGAAAAGAAGAATGCATTACTGTTTGTTTTAATTGATTCTGAAGTTTCAAATTTAGAGGCTTCAAGTAAACTTGCTCAAGATGTTGAAAAAATTGGTGCATCTGCCATCTTAGTTGGAGGTTCATCTGCAAATGATCAAATTGAAATGTCACAAGTTGTAAAAGGTATCAAAAAAAATATTAAAATCCCAATAATTCTATTTCCTGGAAATGTTACAGGTGTTGTACCTGATGCTGATGCTATTTTATTCAGCTCTTTAATGAATTCTGAAAATCCTTATTTTATTACACAAGCACAAGCATTAGCAGCACCAAGTGTTGCTAAATTTGGTTTAGAACCATTACCAACTGCTTATTTGGTAATAGGTGATGGTACATCTGCTTGGTTTGTTGGTTCTGCAAGAGGAATTCCATTTGAAAAACCTAAAATTGCTGCTGCATATTCATTAGCAGCACAATTTCTTGGCATGCGATTTGTATATTTAGAAGCAGGTTCTGGTGCAAAAACCAATGTAACTCCTGAAATGGTTAAAACTGTCAGACATGCATTTAATGGATTTTTGATAGTTGGAGGTGGAATAAAAGATGTTAAAACTGCTGAAAGTTTGGTTAAAGCAGGAGCAGATGCACTAGCAATTGGAACTTTCCTTGAAAAAGGTGGCAGTCTTACAAAACTAGAAGAAATAGCAAAAGCAATTCAAAGAAGCAAGTAATACTGTTCTATTATGTCTGAAAATGACGCAATTTCTCGTATTCGTGATATTAAAATGCCAGATTATTATCTAAATTACTATTCTAGTCTTTCAACTGAAACATATACCATATTTGAACATGCAGCATTAGCAAAATCTACTTTAGTTGATTCTTCAGGCATAATTGAGCCTAAAATTGCATTTGATTTGGCAGATAGGGTAGCAAAAATGCACGAAATTGATATTGCTGATCCATTAAGAGAAATTTTAAAAATTAATGGAAAAGAACTTTCCGCATTAATTTTAGCTAAAGAAATTGCTTTAGGAAAATACTCTCTTCCAGATGCTTCTTTAGAGGAAAAATTAGATCTTGCAGTTCGTGTAGGATTGGCAATAATTACTGAAGGTGTTACTATAGCACCTTTACAAGGAATTAGTGAAGTAAAAATAAAGAAAAACAAAGATGGAACTGATTATCTTTCAGTTTCAATTGCAGGTCCCATGCGTTCAGCAGGTGGAACAGAATCTGCAGTAACTTTGTTAATTGCAGATCATGTTAGAAAAATAGCAGGTTTATCAAAATTTCAAGCAAATTCTTTTGATGATGAAACAGGTAGATTTGTTGAAGAATTACGAATTTATGAAAGGGAGGCTAGCAGTTTTCAATTTCATATATTGGATGAAGATATTGAGCATGTTATTTCTAATCTTCCTGTTGAATTAGCTGGTGTAGATACTGATCCATATGTAGTTGTAAATCATAAAGGAATGGTTCGAATTCAAACTAATCGAGTTAGAGGAGGAGCTTTACGTGTTCTTAATGATGGTTTGATAGGAAGATCAAAAAAATTATTGAAAAGAATAGAAATGTACAATTTAGATGGTTGGGAATGGCTTGGTGATCTTAAAGGTGCGGTTCAAACAGGTGATAATCAAGAAGATGCTGCAGCAAAAAGAATGCGTGAGGTAATTACAGGCAGATCTGTATTATCTATGCCTAACAAATTAGGTGGATTTAGGCTTAGATATGGAAGAGCATGTAATACTGGATTTGCAGCAGTAGGATTTCATCCAGTTGTTGCTGAAATTTTAGATCATACTATAGCAGTTGGTACACAAGTCAAAATTGATATTCCTGGAAAAGGGGCAACTGTGGCATTTGTTGATTCTATTGAAACTCCTACTGTGCGTCTTTTTAATGGAAATGTTGTAAAAATTAGAGATGTTAAACATGGAATAGAAATTAAAAATGAAATTGAAAAAATTTTACATTTAGGAGATATTTTAATTACATTTGGGGATTTTCTTGAAAATAATGCTCAACTGATACCTTCAGGATATGTAGAGGAAATTTGGATAGAAGAATTAAAACAAATAATTCTAAAATTTGAGCCTGACAATCAATACCTAAAACAATTTTTAATCAAAATTCCTACAATTAATGAAGCACTAAAAATTTCACTCGATTTTAATTTTTCATTACATCCACATTATCTTTACTTTTGGGACAAAATTTCATCAGAAGAATTAATTCAACTTTTAGAACCAAAAAATTACAATGAAAATTTTATTGAATATTCAATTAAAATTAAAAAAATCCTTGAGAAATTGGG
>JABGZU010000024.1 GCA_018674605.1 Candidatus Nitrosopumilus sp. | reverse complement strand
TACGAACACTATCTATTGCATATCTGTATGATATTGGATTCCAACTTGATTTACAGTCACTAAATTCATGTTTTAATTCTACAAAGAATTTTCCATTTTGAGATTGTAGTTGATTTGAATTGTAAGCAATTAAACCAGAAATATCATCAGGGTTATGATTATACAAAGTAGAATTAAAATTTGACCACACATTAGTTACATCAAATATGATATTAGATGGGTAGCTATTCCATTCTGGTTGTAAATGAACATAAATGGAATATTTGTTAATGTCTTGTTCATAAGATGAAGCCAAGATAAGGTGACCAAATAACGCATTTGATAAAACTATTCCAAACACAAGAATGGGAATTGCTACATATAGAATAGTTTTCAACTTGTTTTAACTCCATACTTTTTAAAATAACTGTTTGTTAAATTATCAATTAACATCATTTACAACCACAAGTGAAATTTTTGGATACTGTAATTCATTTGAATATCCCATCTGAGAAACTATTTCACTAGAGTATTTCCACGCAACTTTTTTTGTCTCTACATCATCTAGTTTATCCAACCCTGAAACATTCAAAGTTTGAAGTGTCAGTTTTGGCTCATTTACTGCCCTCTCCATAATTCTTTGAGCAATGACTAATTTTTCTGAATCATTCCAGTATTTACCCATCTTGTATCGTCCTGTCATTGAATTTACAGAAATCTTGATCATTCCAACTCCTCTCATCATTGGCATATCTGGAGTTAATTTTTCATATCCTCCTTCTGGTTGATATTTTTGCATCATATCATTTAGGATATCGCATTTTAGTTGTACATTATCCATTAAACTTGCAGTTCCTTTAATCACCACACTGACATACAAAGTGTCAGTTTTTGATGCATCTTCTTTTGGCTCAAAAAAGTAAGATGGTAAAAATGCCAGTTCCTTTGATACCTCAAATCCACATTTTTCATTATGTGAAATATTTTCATATTTTTCACCTCTTGGGAATCCGTGGAGGTAAATGAAATCATCATAGTATACAAAATTCATTGGCGTAACAAATGGAAATCCTTGAGAATCTATTGTGCTAAAATGTCCCGTATGTTCAGTATTTAGAAATTGTATAATCTTTTCTTTGGAGTGAATCTTTGATTTTTCACCAAAATTCATAATTTAAGTAAATTATTAGACTAATTATGTTATATCAAAAAAAATACATCAAAGATGATTTAATCACAAAATTGATACTTTCATCTTAGAAAATACAATCTACGTTTAATATCGATTAATCTAAATCAAAATAATGAAAAATATTTTTCTGTTAACTATCCTTTTAGTAATTATCCCTATCAGTACAGCTTATGCCCAAAATGCAGGTGTTGATGTGGATGGAACGTGGTATTTAGGAGAGGGTCTTAAAGATGGAGATTATTTTGAATACACTTTATGTGAGATTGATCTTAATGGATGCTTACCAATTGAATTAAAAATTTGGATTAAAGGTGAAATACAAAATGTAAGTGAAACACTATGGGATGCACAAATCCTAGTAATTGATGCAGATAAAACAATCAAGGGTTCATGGGGTTTGGGGAAAACGGTACCAACGCCAATAATATTTGATGATGATTTATCAGAGTATGCAGCTGCATTCAAGTCATCAATTGCATGGATTTCATCTTTTGCCACATCAAATGAACAAGATAGAATTCATGGACCGCAAGAATTTAGAGCAGCATCATGGGGATCATTGGGTCCAGTTGGGGGTGGATTGGAATCAAATCTAACTCCAAGTAAAGTAGAATCAATTACCGTTGCAGGTAAAACCACTGATGCTGTAGTAGTTGGATGGTACAATGATAATGATAATGAAATATGGTTAGTGGATAATTTTCCATTTCCCGTACAGGCATTAACTTTTGCAGGAATTAATTCAGATACTGCTCCTGTAATGTTTGAATTTAATTTAACACAGTACAAAGAAAATGTAACTGTAGACCCATTTAGTGACATTAAGGAAACAGTTCAAAAATCAGAATTACTAAAGTGTGAAAAAGAATTTTTTGATTACACCAGTAAGAGAATACCTACAAACACGTATTCTATGATAATTCAATACAATTATTCTCCAACATCTCCAGTTGAAGGAT
>JABGZU010000083.1 GCA_018674605.1 Candidatus Nitrosopumilus sp. | reverse complement strand
TTCCAAGATTCAATGTATTTTTCATCATCCATACCTGTTCCCAGTGTTTCTGCAAGAGAGTTTACCCCTTCAGTTTTACCTAGTGCATAAATTGCAACTTCTCTAGCAGTTAACATCTTCAGTATTCTTCTCTGTCAAGTAATAATGTAATTCTGTATAACATTCTACGCAATATTCTTCTAAATTGGTATGATCACAGTCATATACTTTTTTTACATCGTTACTACATTTAGCACAAATTGGCATTTCACTATCCTGATTTTTTTATTTTAATGATTCCTAACCCAATTTGAATTAGTCCCACTATTAGTAATGGTAATGTTTCTGCAATTATGTCTCTACCAGTTTCACTTGCATGAACTGGGTCTGAATTTCCAATAACTACTACTCCTCCCAGAATAATTAAGACACCTGCAACGATGAGCATTACTCCTAATCCTTTTGATGAATCTTTTATGGCAATGACAAATGCAATAATTGGTAACACTAATGCTGGTATTCCTAATCCCATTCCCCTTATTTTATGATCAAATGGGATGAATCCCTCTCCAGTATCTGAACTATATCCTACAATTACATCCATACCATAAACTACTAACAATACAATTGCAATTCCAGTAAGAATTAGTGCAGGGGTTAAAGCCATACAAAAAAGTTAGATTAACAATTAATAAATCTAATCTGACTACTAGTTGACAAATTATATTGTATTTTCATCGTAATACTGTATGAATTATGAACCATATCAGGATTTAGCAATATCATAATCTTCTTTTCCATTACCAAATTTCTGTGTGATAATTTTTACTCTATATTTTTTGCCTCTTTGAATATCTTGAAATAATGTTGTTGCTTTACCATTTTCATAAAATTTAGCAACAATCATCTTTCTTGAAGTATAGAAATTTTTTACTCCATCAAATTCCTCTTCAGTTTCAATATTTACTTCAGGTATGACCTCTTTTCCTACTTTTTTTTCTACATTCTCCACTTTTACAATGGTAAAAACGCCCTTATCGTCTAGTTTTGAAAGTGAAGACTCAATCATATTTTATAATCTCCATGAATGTTATGTATGAATTATGAACTTAAGCGTATAGAAATTTTAGCTTTTTCCAATTTTTTCCTATCTAAAATGGGTTTGTGGTGAAATGTATTTTTTTTACATAAACCTTATTGCCTTCTTTGACAATTTAGATTATCTTGAATTGTTTACAATGTGATGGTAAAGGTAAATTCATGAATGAATTTGGCCTTATGGAAAAATGTCCCCTTTGCACAAATCCTGATTTGGATGCGTTTTAAAAGATATTTTTTTCTACTATTTTTTGTATGCATCATGAATATACTACAACATTAATCATATTATTTTGAAACGCTACAATTCTTTTAACTTGACAAATTTCTTTTGTGTAGAATCAATTAAACTTCAAAACTACTTTGAGTTATCCTTCTATCTTTAGTTTTTGTTAATGTGATGATTTGATATCTAGTTTTAATTTTTTGATAAATCTAATTACCATTGATCCAATTCCTAGCATTAATCCTCCAACTATGATTCCTACATATGACATCCAACTAATTGAAACTGTTGAGAAATACATAATCGTTGCAACTAACATTGTAATTCCAGTAATAATTAGTAAATATGCAATCTTTTTTGCAACTGATACTGCCTGTTCACGTTCCATAATTTACAATGAAACATGGGGTTGATTTACCTTTTTGTTAATGTAAAAAAGAAATGAGAAGAATCCTCATTCCTCTCAAGTCTAATAACAGCGTGTACGGGTGTTAAAAATGCTGTATGATAGAAATAAGATTAATCTTAGATATAAAAAATCCGATATCAAATGCAGGCATCATAATTTGATCAAAGACAACTTGATTGATTCTCTCAACTAAACACAATCCTACTGTGAAACAAACATGTGATTACTTTTAGATTAAATCTAAAAATTACACGTTTGGAATATGTTCTTTACAATAGCATTTTAGTTCTGCACATTCTCTCATTCCATCAACATATTCACTAAGAATTACTTTTTCTATGTTGCAAAAACACACATCATCTGGTTCAAAGCATTCTACACAATAACTCATATCTTATAATGGTCATAATTAAAAATAAAGTATATCCTATTAATTCTTAATATTTATTTGAATATTATTATAATTATAAACAAATATGTGTATTTTAGATTTAAAATTAAATAATTAAATCGACAGTTTTATCTAACCTTTGTTGCTTATTTTTTCTTATATTGAATTCAGATAAATTAGATATTGTTGATTATGTTATCCTTGCTTGTATTAAAAATGGAGTAAAAAAGTACACTAGTATTTTTAAAAATTGTGAAAAAACTAATGCTATAAAATTTCGAGAACATGTCAACAAATTAGAAGATGGGGATTTGATCACTATTGATTCAGATGAAAGTTGGTTTATGCGAAATACCAATCCTTCAATTATACTAAAAAAAGATGGAATAGAATTTGTTGAAGAAAATATCTCCAAAGTACAAGAGCATTGGAATTCACTAATGAAAGACTGAGAAATAATAAAATTTTCTTTAAATCAACGGCTAATTATTTTAGCAATGATACAATATATTATCACAATGGGTGGAAAAACATAGATGCTTGTACCTCCAAACCAGCCTAGAATATCTAACATGCCATTTGTGTTGATAAAATCTTCAATCATTGGAATGTCCCAGACATCATTAACATAATCCATACCAATTGCAAAACCTGAACTTATGATTCCCAAAATAACACAATTTCTGCCTTTTTTATCATGTTGACGCCCCGCTTTTCTTAAAATAATCATGGCAATTAGCCCACCAATTATTGAAAGAAATGCTGGAAGTAAATAATACAAATTACTTTGGGGTTTTAGCATTGACATGTTGGTTTCTCTTTTTACCCCTTGATAACTATTTGATTAATTTTAAAAATATCATAATCTGTGACTACATTATAGTTTCATTGATAAAAAGAACTGGAGGAATATCTATTCCTCAAAAGTTGAGAGTTCAAACTTTAATTGTTTGATTTGATGTTCTATGACTCTCATCTCTATTTTGTTCATGTTTATTGATTCCATCTTTGTATTATCCCTCAATAATGGGAAAAATAACAAAGAAAGAAAAAATTGATCTTTTACTAAATTCAAACTATATTGATTTTTTATCTAAAACGACAGTACATCAAATTCTTCATCTAGCATTTCTTGAATCCTTTTTTCTTCTTCATTTTTAGCAAATCCTG
>JABGZU010000121.1 GCA_018674605.1 Candidatus Nitrosopumilus sp. | reverse complement strand
CCAAAGACCATTTGATAGTATTACGTTAAAGGGATTAAAAATGATTCTTTAACTAAATCTTAAAATTTAATGATAAAAAGAGATGAAGTATGGTAAAAAAGGCATTAAAATCATTTCATACAGGAACAATTAAGAGAACAGTCAGAATTAATACGTCAAAAGAAAAAGTGTGGAGAAAAATCAGCAATATCGTAGGCTTACCAACATGGGTGGTAAATGTAAAAGAAACAACGTATCTATCTAAAAAGAAAAAAGATGTAGGAGCTATTCGACTAATTACATTTGTAGATGGAACCAAAATAGAAGAACATGTTGTTGCATGGAAAAAGGAGGAATATTTCACATATGTTGCAACAGAAGGATTGCCATTAAGAGCATATGTTGCCACAATTTCTATTAAAAACAAAACAAAAAATATTACAGAAATAACATGGCAATCATACCTCAATAGTAAAAAAATGTCTGAAAAACAATTTTTAGAATTTTTAGTGTTTATGGGATCATTTTATGATGCATCACTTGAAAATTTAAAAATGTTACTTGAAAAATAATATCAAGAAGTATTAAGTCAAAAGGTAAATACTGTGAATCGTAAAAAAAAATATGAGTGATATGAGATTCATTATTTTAGGAATCGCATTAATTTTTGTAGGATTTATTATTTTAGGAGCATTTGGTCATGAATATCAAGCTGCAACTTTAGAATCAAATGAATTTGGAACCTGTTATGAGTATTTTGAAGATAGACCTCCGGCAAAAATAAATTGTTCATTTAAAATAATGGATCAAACATTATTTTTTGGATTAATTTTAGGATTCATCATATCAGGAATTATTTCATTAATTAAAGGAGTTCGTGGAGATTGGGATAATAAAGTAAAACCAGAAGACATGGCAGGACCCAATAAAGATTGAAATGTTAATTATACATCCAAATATTTTTGATTAAAAATTAAATCAGAGTCACCAATTTTTTTCTTGAGTATTTCAAATTCTTTTTTTGATTTAATCATTTTATCTCGAATGTCATGCATAATTTTATCATCATCAGTAAGTGTATCATAATGATTAATCTGAACATGATTAAAATAATTTAAAACAGTATCAGCATTTTCAACAAATATCTGATCACAGTATTTACATTTCATTTTTTTTTATAATTAATCCTAACATATAGAACATGTGTATTGATGAATTTAAATATTAAATTCAAGAATACGTGCCATCAATATTTTGATAATTTAATATTATTAGAGACTTATTTTTATGGAATTTAAGCACAAAATTTCCATAAAATATAGTAAAAGGCAATAGTCCATCTGAATGGATTTTTACATCTGAAAAAAATAGATTAAAATCTAGAATTATGTTAAATCATCAGATAGTATTTTATTTACATTATTGAAATTATTCTAGTCACAGTTACAATAAAAAAAATTATAATTAAAAAAGATATTACATGAATAATACGAATTAAAGATTTGATTTATCGATTAAAAAATTCTTTAATTTTTTTTAAATTTTCAACATTGGATTCATGAAACATTACCATGGATTCAGACATAGAATTAGGTAAAATAGTTTTTAAATTATCTACCAATTCATCTCCACTTTCAATCATAGTGTCAATCAGTTTTTCAATCTCATTTTTATCACCAGGCATGATTTTAGATTAGAAGTTTATCTTAATTAAATATTAAAATTTTATTTATTGAGGTTTTTAAAATCCAAACATTTTGAATCAAATTCATCAAGGTAATGTTTACTATTAATTTGAGAATCCAAAAGATATAGTTCACAAGTTTCAGGATCAATTACAGGGGCATTATTATCATTAGTAATGAATTGTAATAATAAAATGCCAACAAGGACAAATATCAAAATTAGAGGTAGTTTAGTTGAAGAGATATCCATAAACAATCATAAATAATTTTCAACTTAAGCGTATTGAATTAGGAATGATTTCAATTATCTTTTTTAATTAAAGTTGCAGTTGAACGAACTTTAGGCAATTTTTGAATATTCCAAGAAACAATTTCTCTAATTTTCTCAAAGTTTTCAGCTTGAAGTTTTACCATCATGTCATGAGTTCCAATTGTTTCAAAAACATCAATAACTTGTTCCAATTCTTTTAGTTGTTCAATAATGCTAACTTCCGCACCTAATTCACAATTTAACATAACATATGCATCAGTCACAAAATAAACAGATAGTTGTGATTATTTAAAGATGAATAATTTTAGGCTTAGCTACCATACCACATTAACAAGATCCTTAAGATTACGTCTAGGTTTTGGAAATTTGGTTTGTTTAGGATAACCAATACACAATACAGATGAAGGAACCAAATCAGTTTGAAGTATATCCATTATTTTTTGTTCATCAAACATTCCAATCCAAATAGAGCTTAAACCTAATGCCTGAGCTGCAAGTTGAGAGTATCCTGCAGCAAGAGTTGCATCTTGAATTGCAAATTTTCTAAGAATGTAAGGGGGAAAATTCAATTTTACTCGAGAGGGATTTTTACAAAAAATCAATACCACAGGAGCATCAACATAAGATTGATGATTACAAGCATCAATCAAAGCATTTTTTTTTTCAAGACCTTTAACATAAAAAATTTCAAATCCTTGAAAATTACCAGCAGTAGGAGCAGTGTCAGCTGCTGCAATTATTTTATCAATTTTGACAGTTTCAACTGGTTTATCAGAAAATTTTCTTGTAGAACGTCGTTTTTTCATAACTGCAAATAAATCAGTATCAATTACTTCTTCAGTAGGACCAGATCGTAAAATAAAATCAAGTAGTTGATTTGGGATTTCAGGACTAATATCATCAAGAGTTTCTTGTGGAGAATATCCTTCAGGAAAAACAGCATCATCGTTAGGATTAAAATCTCGCATAATTATAAAATATTCAAGTATTATTAAAGAATTAAAAAATGATCAAATAGAATCATTCAGCATTAAATTTATCGCAACCAGAAGTACAAGGCTTATTCATAACACCTTCACATTTACCAAATTCATCATGCATTATTCGATGATGACCACAAATTTTACATTTTTGTCTAAAGTGGGTAATTAATTCTACAGTAGAAATATCAGATGTTTCTATTTTAGATTCAACAGTGTTCAAGATAATTTAATGTTAAAAATTAAGTTATTTTAAACATATAGATTTTTAAAAATTTAATGTGTGTAAAATAAAAAATAATTTTATTGAATTAGTAAAAGAACAAGCAAATAAAAAAATTACAATATTACCAAAAAGAACGAATTCTTTTTACATCGGTATATCTATCATGTAAAACAAATCCAGACATTAGTCCCAATACAGAGCCAAAAATTATATGTAAAAGTGCAGAATACCAGAGGACATACGTATTATTAAACAACAAAGTTTTCAAGGATTCTTTTTCTTTATCAGATATATCTAACAAAGACTCATTCAAAATAATTTCAGATTCAACAGTTGGAAGTAAAACTAAAACATGAAGCGGTAAAAAGATCAAACCAAAAATTAGTGCACCAGTTGCAGCGCCAGTTAAGATTCCTTTAGTAGGAGTAATAATTCTAAGCGTATCCCAATGAGAAGAGACAACATTATACAAAATTCCAATTAATGCAGCTACACATAACCCTAAAAATATAGTTAGTAGGGTATCCACGCCAGATGCAAAATGCATTGTTTTAAAAAATAGTCCATTAGGTAAGCCCAATTGTTGATCAATGGAAATAAATGCTGAAAATAGTGCAACCCCAGCAATCAATCCAGCACCAATGCCAGATTTCACAGTGCCTAGAAAATAAGATTTTTTATCATCTATTGAACTCATTAATGAAATGTCAGAATTATGTATTTTATAAAGTAATAACAATTATCAAGAAATATCAAGTTTTGACAAATTTTTAGAACATATTAGGAAATGAAGAAAAGAAAGTCAGTCATTCTAAAAAATCACAAATCATGAACAAATGGATCAAAATTAACAGTTATGTTCAACAGATGTATTATCTTTGACTTTTTCCAAAGTCTGATGAATTTCTTTCAGAGCCCAATCAATATCTTTAAGATCATTTGTAGATAAGGAGTTTTTCCATTTATCTAAAACAGTATGTGCAATTTCAGAACAATTGTATAACAAATTCCAATAAGGATGATGTTCAGCTGTAGTATATGCTAACTCAGTCATATCATTAAGACCATTTTGAGCTCTTGCCAAAGAAGTTATTTTTGCACCAAATATTTTTACAATATCATTTTCAAGATCTTGTTCTATCTTCAAAGGAATATCGTGGTCATATTTTTTCATTAATGTAAGAAGATCATTGTAGAAATTTTCAAAGTCAGTCACGTCAACATAGTCTCCGATGTTCTGCCAGCATACATCGATTAAAAACTACAGTAATTCCTTCTTTTCTTGCCAAATTTTCTGCTTCAGAATTATGTATCCCTTCTTGTAGCCAAATGACTTTAGGTTTTTTCTTAATTGCATCTTTAACAAAGGGTAAAACATCACTAGAAGGCCTAAAGATATCAACAATATCAATAGAGCCATCCACATCTAAAACAGAATTATAACATTTTTTATCCAAAATTTCATCAGTAGTTGGATTTACAGGTATTATTTCAAATCCATTATTTGAGAGGTATTTAGGCACATAATGTGCAGCTTTTGATGAATTTTTAGACATTCCAATTACAACTACTTTTTTTAATGATAAAATATCCCGAATTTCATCATCATTATGATCATCTTTTTCCATGAAAAATTTACAGTAATGAATAATATAATTTTTGAAAAAACAAAAAATTTTTTAGACGTAATTTAATGATGAATTCATGGAAGAAGAGTCAAAAGACATCATAGTTTTAGGTGCAATAAAACATGGGATAGAAAAATTTGATAAAATTCAAAAAACTACACAGATTGATTCAAAAGAATTAAACATTATTTTAGAAAAACTTGAAAATAGAGGATTCATCAAAGTTAAAGAAAAAAAAGGGTGGTTTGGAAATAAAATTGAAATTCATATCACTGAAAAAGGTTTCAAAGAAGTGGATGAAAGAGTACATGAGATGCAATTAAAATGGAATCAAATGGCAACACTATACAAAACAGGCGATAAAGAAAAACTAAAACAAACTATGGATGAAAATAAATCATTCATACCAACAATGATGTTCTTTGGAGTAATGGATATGATGATGTTTAGTATGATGTTTAGTATGATGGGGATAGGAATGTCAAATTATGTTCCAGCAGAAAGTATGCCAGATGGAGGTATGGATGATGGAGGTATGGATGATGGAGGATTTGATTTTGATATTGGATTCTAACAGATATTTTATACTTGAATTAAACAGAACATAAAATTGATTTACAATTCATTTGATGATACAGGGTTATTCAGAGTTTTAACATTTTTAAAAACACATAACACAGAATATCTTTCAGGTCAAGATCTTAGTGATGTTTTACGAATTAGTAGAGTTGCAGTTTGGAAACATATCAAAAAAATTAAATTATTAGGATATACAGTAGAGTCAAAACAAAAAGAAGGTTACAAACTTACATCAAATTCAGATTTGTTGCTACCATGGGAAATTATTTCAGGAATTAAAACAAAGACATTAGGACAACAAGCATATTATTTTGAATCAATAGATTCTACACAAAATCAGGCATTAAAAATGGCCAATGATCCAAAAAATAACGGCACCATAATAATTGCAGAAAAACAAACAGGAGGAAAAGGAAGATCAGGAAGAAAATGGATTTCACCAAAAGGAGGAATATGGTTATCAATAATTTTACATCCAAAATTTGACATTTCAATTACTACATTATTTCCAATTGCATCATCATTAGCATTATCATACGCAATTGAAAAAATTTGTAAGATAAATCCAGAATTAAAGTGGCCAAATGACTTAACAATTAAAGGAAAAAAAGTAGCAGGGATGTTAGTAGATGCAACATTTGAATCAAATAGAATTGAAAATCTAGTTTTAGGTGTTGGAATAAATTTCAAAATAGATATAAAAAAAATTGAAAAGGTATTAAAAAAAACACCAAATTATTACGGAGTAGCTAGTTTGAATAAAGATAACAATGCTGTTGCATTAGTTCAATGCTTTTTATTAGAATTAGAAAAAATATACGAGTTATTAAACACAAAGCAAACAAACAAAATAATTACAGAGTGGACAAAAAGATCATCAACAATTGGAAAGAATGTAGAGATAGACACAGTTAATGGAAAAATGAAAGGAAAAGCAACTAAAATTGATTATGATGGAGGATTATTAATTAAAGATAAAGGAAAAATAACTAAAATAATTGCAGGAGACATAATACATTTATCAAAATAAATTATTGTTTAGATTTTGGTTTAGATT
>JABGZU010000065.1 GCA_018674605.1 Candidatus Nitrosopumilus sp. | reverse complement strand
AAAGCAAAAACAAATAGAGATTTTTCAATAATTGCATATGCAGCATTTTTAAAAAAATTTGAAGGGCCAAAAATTTTCTTAGAAGGATTAACAGGAGTAGGGGCAAGAGGGTTAAGAGTTGCAAATGAATTAGAAATAGAAGAAATTATAATTAATGATCTAAATCCAACTGCCCTACAAATGGCAAAATATTCATCGAATCTAAATAATTTAAAAAATATTGAATTTTCTGAAAAAGAAGTATGTGTGTTTCTAAGTGAACATTCAAGGAAAGGAGATAGAGGTTCACTAGTAGATATTGATCCATTTGGTTCACCTGCAGCATTTTTTGATTGTGGTATTAGAGCAACCATGCACGGTGGAATTTTATCAACTGCAGCAACAGATCTTCAGGTGCTAAATGGTCTATTTCAAGGAGCATGTAAGAGAAAATATGGGGGAACTCCAATAAGAGTTCAATATGGAAATGAGATTGCCATTAGATTGATTTTAGGATGTCTTAGGGCAGTAGCTGCTAGATTAGGAGTTGAAATAATTCCAATGTTTGTTGAAAGTGAAATGCATTACTATAGAACATATGTAAAAATTCTAAATCATACAGATCAAAAAGAAAATATTGGATACATAATACATTGTAAAAATTGCGGGCATAGAAAAATATCAAAGAAGCAAGAACATGAATGCGAATTATGTGAATTAAAAACTAGTATTGCAGGACCATTATGGATTGGAAAAATTTTTGATAAAGAATATGTTGAAAATATGATTAATGAAATGCCAAATTTAGAAATAAGTAAATCATGTGAAAAAACACTTTACAAATGTCTTGATGAATCAGAAATGCCTGGAATATATTTTACATTAGATGAAATTGGAAAAAGAATAAAAGCATCACCTCCAAAATTGGAAAAAATAATATCGAATTTAAAAGAAAATGGATTTGTGTCTAGTGTAACATCATTTAGTCCAACAGGATTTAGAACAAATGCAAACATAAATCAAATAATTAAGATCTTTAAGACTAGCCAGTAAAACCCATACAAACACAGTATAGCTCACTGCTTTGTTTTCTGCTAGCATCAGGTTTTGTAAGATTGATTCTAGCAAATTTTTTCTTGATATAATTCCTAAATTCTAAAGTATATTCACCATCAAATACTTTAAAGACAGCATTTCCTCTATGAGCTAAAACCTTGTCCATAAGTTTAGTACAATCATAATTAAGAGAAATTTGTCTTGCATGATCTACAGACCAATTTCCAGTAACCTGAGGAGAAAGATCACAAATTACAGCACCAACTTTACGTCCAAAATAAGATAAAACATCATCAGCCAAATGTTCATTTTCAATATTTTCTCTAACTATATGAGCACCTGGTATTTCTTCAACATAAGACAAGTCAACACCCATTACTTTACCTTGGTTACCAACGAGTTTAACAGCAACTTGAGTCCAACCACCAGGAGCACATCCAAGATCTAATACATAAAATCCAGGACCAATTAAACGATAAGATTGATTCAACTCTTTTAATTTGAATGCAGATCTAGCTCGAAAACCTTGTTCATGAGCTAATCGTCTATAATGATCTTTACGTGCATCTGCTAATTTCATTTGGCCTTCAAAGGTTTTTTGAGTTCAGCAATTACCCAATCTTCAATTAGTTGACAAGTTTTAGGACTTATTTCACCATCCAAAGAACATTTTTGTTCAACAGTACAAACCAAGCAAGGAGCACGTTCAATAGATTGTGTACTGATAGGGGTTTTCTTTAAAATTAATTTGTATGTCCAACGATCATTTTCAAGAAGTTTTACTCTATTGATAGTACCCATTCTTTCAAGTTTTAGAGATAATCTAGAACCATCACGGCTTGTAAGTTTAAGTTTTTTCCACAATTCACTTTGTAACATACCATCAGATTCACGTTCAGCTAAGATATCACATATTTTATTTGTAAGTCGCTCCATGTCAACTTTTTCAATTTGAAAGTTTTCAATTTCTGCTTCAGTAAGTTGTTCTTCTAATTCATCTTCAATAGTTCTTTCAGCAATTCTTTTTTCTTCTGCTAATTCTTTTTTAGTTAATTTTTTTGGTTTTACAGGTTTTGCTTCAGCTTTTTTTGCTACCTTTTTAGCTGGTTTTGCTTCAGCTTTTTTTGCTACCTTTTTAGCTGGTTTTGCTTCAGCTTTTTTTGCTACCTTTTTAGCTGGTTTTGCTTCAGCTTTTTTTGCTACCTTTTTAGCTGGTTTT
>JABGZU010000057.1 GCA_018674605.1 Candidatus Nitrosopumilus sp. | reverse complement strand
GATGGATTACCTGATCCAATTGCTGATAAATTTATTGATATTAACGGTGAACCAATGAATCCAGAACAACGTGAATATCCAAAAGATTTCATTCAAACTGGTGTATCTGTAATTGATGGATTGATTACTCTTGTAAGAGGACAAAAACTCCCAATCTTTTCAGGTTCTGGTATGTCTCACAATCTTTTAGCAGCACAAATTGCAAGACAAGCATCAGTAGTTGGTACTAATGATGATTTTGCTGTGGTCTTTGCAGCAATTGGTGTGCAATACAGTGAAGCAGAATATTTCAAGAAAAGTCTTGAAGAATCTGGTGCACTAAAAAGAAGTGTTCTATTTTTGAATACAGCAGATGATCCTGCAATTGAAAGAATTATCACTCCTCGTGTAGCATTAACTGTTGCAGAATATTTGGCATTTGAATTAGGAATGCACGTATTAGTTATTCTTACTGACATGACAAACTATGCTGAAGCATTAAGAGAAATTAGTGCAGCAAGAGAAGAAGTTCCTGGAAGAAAAGGATATCCTGGTTATCTATACACTGATCTTTCAACACTTTATGAAAGAGCAGGAAAACTTAATGGAAGAAAAGGAAGTGTTACACAAGTTCCAATTCTATCAATGCCATCTGATGATATTACTCACCCAATACCTGACCTTACTGGTTACATTACAGAAGGGCAAGTTGTAGTTGGTAGAGACTTGTTTAGACAAGGTGTTTACCCTCCAATCAATATTTTGATGAGTCTTAGTAGACTGATGAAAGACGGAATTGGTGAAGGAAGTACTAGAGAAGATCATGCTGAAGTTGCTAACCAAGTTTATGATGCTTATTCTAGAGCACAAGAAGTTAGAGCATTAGCAGGAATTGTTGGTAAAGCCGGATTAACTGAGATTGATTTGAAATACATGGAAGTTGGAGATGTCTTTGAAAAAGAATTCCTTACCCAAGCAACTGATGAAAGTAGAACTATTGAAGAAACACTTGCTATATTGTGGAAGATTGTTTCTAAATTGCCAAAGAATGAAATTACTAAAATCAAAGACAAGTACGTCGACCAATATTATCAGGGTGAGTAACAAAAATGTCATTTGGACAAAATGTTGCTGCTACAAAAATTGAACTTTTCAAATATAAAAAATCAAGCCAAGTTGCTACAATGGTTCAAGGAATTTTAGATGATAAACGTAAAGTTTTGTTAAAAAATATTGAAGAAATGATAGAAGAAGCTTCAAAAGCAAGAGGTGGCATTTGGGATCCTTTACAAGATATCTATAACTCAGTTAATGAAGCATATTTGGCATTAGGTGCCAGTACTGTTGATTCAGTTGCAGAATCTACACCTCCAGTAATGGAAGTTGATGTACATGTACGAAGAGTAGTTGATGTTAAAATTCCAGCACTTTCAGTAACTGAAAAAGATACAAAATCTATGCCTTATGGATTTGCAGATACCAACTCTTCAATTGATAGAGCAGCAAAACAAATCAAAGAATTGATGCCTAAAATTTGTAAAGCAGCAGAATATGAAAATTCTATCTTTAGTCTTGCAAAAGCACTAGAAAAAACACAAAAACTCCTAAATGCACTAGAAAATGTAATTATTCCTCAATATCAACAAAAAATTAGATTTATTCTTGCTACTCTTGAAGAAAGAGAAAGAGAAGAATTCGCAAAGTTAAAAAAAGTCAAAGCTAAGATGGAAAGTAGGAAATAATATGGCAAAAGAACAAATAAAAAAATTACTTGAAAACTCCAAGAAAGAACTAGGTGGAAATTATGATGGATTTGTAAAATCTATTCAAGACGATCTACAAACTTTCAAAAAGAAAACATTAGATAAAATTTAATTTTTTTAAATTCTTATCATGATTTAAATATGGATTTATTCGAGTCGAAATTACAATGAAAACTATAGTCTTGTTACTTTTAGCAGCCGCAGCAATTTCAATTACCGGTTCAACTGGTGTCGCTTTTGCTGAAGAAGGTGGTGCATCTAGTGGCGACTCTATGAAACTCCTCGGTGCTGGTTTAGCATTTGGTATTGCAGCAGGTGGAGCAGGAATAGGTCTTGGTCAAGTAGGTGCAGCAGGTCTTGCAGTAATTAGTGAGAACCCAGCTTTGCAATCAAAAGTATTCATCTTCGTAGGTATGGTCGAATCAATCGCAATCTACGGTATAGTCATGATGTTTATCATCTTAGGACAATAGTCCTTACTACAAACTTTTCAAATTTTTAATTTTATTATTTAATTATATTTTATTTTATTTACATCCAATACTCTTGCACAATATCTGCACTTGAGTATCATTCCTTCTTTATCAATTACATCCATTATGGAATCAATGTGCTCTGTACTGTTTGTAATGCAATCTGGATTGGAACATCGAAATATTCTATCTATTTCATTTGGAAGTGCGACTCGTCTTTTTTCAACTAATTTGTAATTTTTAATAATATTGATAGTTGCTTTTGGAGCTATTACTGCAATCTTGTTTGTATCATCATCTTTTAGAAATTTATTTTCAACTTTGATAATATCTTTTTTCTTTGATTT
>JABGZU010000026.1 GCA_018674605.1 Candidatus Nitrosopumilus sp. | reverse complement strand
TTTTTTGAAAAATAATCTTTGTAAAGTAATTAATAGGATAATGAAAAAGTCCGATCATGACATTAAATGTAGGCGATCTTGCTCCAAATTTTGAACTTCCAGATACAGAATTGAAATTAAGAAATTTAGAGGAATTTAAGGGTAAGAAAATAGTCCTATCATTCATTGTTGCAGCCAGTTCACCAGTATGTGAAGTTGAATTATGTACATTTAGAGACTCATGGCAAGAAATATCAGATACGGGTGCACAAATAATTGCAATAAGTAATGATGGACCATTTGCTAATAAAGCATTTTCAGAAAAACATAACTTCAATTTCCCATTATTAGGAGATTATACAAGTAAGACAATCAAAGAATATGATATTTTGCTTAAAGACTTACTTCACATAAAAGATTACAATGCCGCAAAACGTTCAGTATTCATAATTATGGAAGATGGGAAAATTGGTTACAAATGGATATCAGAAGATCCATTAAAAGAACCAAATTATGACGAAATTAAAAAATTTTTAAAATAAATAATTTTTTTTATTCTATATCTGCAATAACGTCGCCTTTAGCAACAGATGTAGATTCTTTAGCTTTGATATTTCGTACAACTCCATCTTTATGTGCTTTAATTGCAACTTGCATTTTCATAGATTCCAAAGTACAGACAACATCACCTTTCTGTACAGAATCTCCATCTTCAACAGAAATTGAAACCACTTTTCCAGGAATTTGACTTTTTAATGCTATTTGTGCAGAACCGGATCCACCACCGCCAGAATTTTTGTAAACAATTTCATCAAAATGAGTATGTAAATTAATTGTCATTGGAACATTATCAATTACAAGATTCATTTCATTGGTAGATCGTTCAAGATATTTTACTTTGTGATACTGTTGATTTAAAATAAATTCAATTCCATTTGAACTCATTGTAATAATTTTTAATTTATGTTCGTCATCATTAATTTTAATTACATAATCATTATTTCCAAGATTTTTTACAATCTTTCCATCAAATGATTTTTCAATATCTTGTATTTTGTAACTTGTCATATCATCAATCCAGTTTATTTTTCCAATTAGAATTATGATTAGTAGTGTTTTGTATACGACTCTTAAAGTATTCAGAATGAATTATTGCTGCTGCCAAAGCTGCTTCACTTTTATTTTCTTTTTCTTTCTTAAGATCTTCAGTCAATTTATCAATCATACCATAACGTTTAAGAAAATCAGTAGTAAGATTACCATTTTTGTATTCATCAGAATTTAAAATTGTTTTATACAAAGGAATAGATGTTTCAACTCCTTGAATGTAAAAATCATTTAATGCAGAAAGCATTCTAGTTCTTGATTCTTCAAATGTTTGACCCCAGGTTACAAGTTTTGCCATTAATGAATCATAAAATGGAGAAACTGAGCATCCAGGGTAAAGATAAGTATCACATCGAACACTAGGTCCTGCAGGAATAGTTACATCAGGAACAGGTCCGGTGGAAGGAGCAAAGTCCAAGAATGTATCTTCAGCATTAATCCTACATTCAATCGCATAACCATTCATTTTTAGATCATTTTGTTTGAAAGGTATTGGTTCCCCATTTGCAATATCTAATTGTAATTTTACTAAATCTAATCCAGATACAAATTCTGTAATAGGATGTTCTACTTGTAATCTAGCATTAATTTCAATAAAATAAAACTCACCACTATCGGCTCGCAAAAATTCTGCAGTACCAAGATTAGTATAATCAACTGCATGTGCAGCATTACAAACTAGTTCACCAATACGTGCTCTTGTTTCTTCATCGACAATTGGAGAAGGAGTTTGTTCAATTAATTTTTGATTACGTCTTTGAATAGAACATTCTCTTTCAAAGATATGAACAGCATTACCTTGTGAATCTCTAGCAAACTGATATTCAATGTGTCGTGTTTTTTCTAAATATTTTTCGACAAGTATTGCAGATTTTCCTACTGCTGCAATTGATTCTCCAGTTACAGATTCATAACCATCACGTAATTCTTTATCATTAGTTACAATTCTAATTCCTCGACCCCCTCCACCATAAACAGATTTTAGCATTACAGGGTAACCAATATCATTAGCAATTTTTTCTGCATCATCTGCATCTTTTACTAAACCAGGACTTCCAGGTACAGTAGGAACTTCAGCTTTAAGCATTGCAGCTTTACATTTCATTTTATCACCACATAGATTCATTGAATCTGCAGAAGGGCCAATGAAAGTAATTTTATTTTTTTCACAAAGTCGTGCAAAATCATCATTTTCAGAAAGAAAACCATAGCCAGGATGAACAGCATCAGTACCTGAGGATAACATTACATCTAGAATTTTTTCTTGATTAAGATATGATTTTGAAGGAGCTGCTTCACCAATATGATATGCTTCAGATGCTTGTTTAACATGCATTGAATTACGATCTTCATCAGAATATACAGCAACGGTCTTTATTCCAAGTGCTTTACAAGTTCGAATTACACGTAAAGCAATTTCTCCTCTGTTAGCGATAAGTACTTTCTCAATCATTTTAATCACAAATTGATATTCCCATGTTTTCGAGGTAATTGTGTAGCTCTTTTGTTTGCTAACATTTCAAGTGCTTTAATCAACATAGGTCTTGTTTCAGCAGGATCAATTACATTATCAACAGTTCCATGAGATGCAGCAACGTAAGGATTTTCAAATTTTTGTGCAAACTCATCAATCAATTCTTTTTTAAGAGAATCAGGATTATCAGAAGCAGTAAGATCTTTTCTATTCATAATTTTTACAGCTGCCTCTCCACCTAATACAGCACATCTAGCAGTTGGCCATGCATAATTAACATCAGTTCTAAGATTTTTACTCCCCATTGCAATGTATGCACCGCCATATGCTTTACCAATAACTAATGTTATTCGTGGCACAGTTGCTTCACAATATGCATAGAGCAATTTACTTCCATGTCTAATGATTCCATTATGCTCTTGATTAGAACCTGGCATGTAACCAGGCGTATCTACCAAAGTAATTATTGGAATGTTAAATGCATCACAGAATCTAATGAAACGGGATGCTTTATTTGATGAATCAATATCTAACGCACCAGCAAGATGCATCGGTTGATTAGCAACAATTCCAACAACATTGCCATTTAATCTACCATATCCAATTACGATATTTGGTGCAAATAATTCATGAACTTCAAAAAATTCATGATCATCAACAATGGAATTGATAATTTCTTTCATATCATAAGGTTGTAGAGGATTTTGAGGAATAATGTTAATTAAATTATGATCTAATCTATTTGGATCATCATCAGTGGTAAGTTTAGGTGGTTGTTCAGTATTATTTTGAGGTAAAAAGGAAATTAATTTTTTGATATAGTCCATACAATCATATTCATTTTCAGCAACAAAATGTGCAACACCACTTTTTGAACCATGCGTCATAGCGCCACCAAGTTCGTCAAATGAAATTTCTTCACCTAATACAGTTTTAACAACATCAGGTCCAGTAACAAACATACTTCCAATTTTTTCAACCATAATAACAAAATCAGTCATTGCAGGAGAATATACTGAACCTCCAGCAGAAGGACCAACACTTGCAGTGATTTGTGGAATAACTCCAGAAGCTAATTGATTGTGATAAAAGATATCTGCAAATCCATCAAGACTCATAATTCCTTCTTGGATTCTAGCACCACCAGAATCCATAATTCCAATAATCGGACATCCAGTGTTTAAAGCATGATCCATTAATTTACTAATTTTTTTAGCCCCCATCTGACTTAATGTTCCACCTAATACAGTGAAATCATATGCAAAAACAAAGATTTGTCGTCCAGATACATTTCCATATCCACCAATTACACCATCAGTGAAAAATTTCTTTTTTTGCATATCATATTCATGATAATGATGAGTTACTAATGGATCAATTTCAACAAAAGTTCCTTCATCAAGTAAAAGATCAACTCTTTCACGAGCAGTTAATTTACCTTTATCATGTTGAGCCTTTATACGATCTTGCCCACCGCCTTGTAACGCAGCAGCATTATTTTTAATATATTCATCAATCTTTTCAGAATGCATGATAGTGATTTGAAGCAGTAAGTTTTCATATATTAATCTAGTTTGAAATACCTGTAATTTGGAATAATTATGAATATTAGAGATTATGATGTTTTGGATGAATTTAAAATAGGATAATTTTTGTTAGATGATTTTTGATAAGATTGAAAAGCATCTTTTTCATCACTACATTTCTTACATATACATAATTGAGACACATTTTGAATATCACAAATATCCTGAAATTCACATTGTAAACATCCAGATGGAGAGCCACATACAATACATTGTAATTCATTGGTTTGGGCACATTTTTCGTGTTTAACACCAAGTCCTTTAGACCAGAGTCCAATTTCATTTATTTCAATTTTATCATTACAAATAATACAAGTTCCCGGAAATTTCATTGGAATTTTTATCCAACTCATGATAATAGTTGAATCTCCTTATCAATAATATCACCAAAAGTTTCTTCCAATTCCAATTCCAAAGTTTTATTTTTAATACAAAATAAAACATAGGGCAAACATAATGCCACAAATGAACTAGAAGACAAATGTAATTTTTTTGCCATTACATGTGAAAATGATTTTATTTTTGCACCGTCCCAACGAATTCTATTGAGCAAAGGCCAAGATAAGTTATATTTAGAATATCTAATTCGATCATCTTTTTGATATAATTTAATTAGAATATCATTAAGATAACGTAACAATCTCCAATTTTGAGTTTTCATAATTTTTCCAAAAAGCATATCAGCATTTGAAATAATTTCCAAATATTTTGCAAGAGTTATACTATCTAAATCACTAGTTACAATACTAGAATAAAATGCATTGATTTTTTCTCTAGGATCAATTTGTATTGAATACAAAACACTTCTAGCTTCTTCAATTGAATTTGCTTTGAAAAATGCATTGATTCCATCTTCAATGTTAATTTTTTCAAAAGATGTTTCAGTTTGAGGATTAAAACCAGTTATCAAAGATTGAGTTAGATTAATCATTGAACGAATATCACCTTGAGATTTATCAATAACTTTGATTAAAGAACCAGGACTTAATGTAGCATTTTCTTTTTTTAAAATATTTTCTAAATAAACACGTAAAAGACGAGGTGAAATTTTTTTAAAAGATATTGTTGTAACTGCTTTTTTAATACTTTTCATTTTATCTGAATCATCATAATTTGCAGCAAGTAAAATTGGCACATTTGGTTTTTTTAAAATACTAACAAGTGCTGCTGCACCTCCATAATCGCCACGACCATGAATACCATCAACTTCATCAATGAAAATCATAGGAGTTCCTAAAACACTAACATTACTCAAAACAGGTGTAAGAATCTCATTAAGACGAGATTTACTTCGAACATCACTGGCATTAAGACCAATCATATCATAATCAAATTGTTTTGCTAAAAGATAAGCAACAGTAGTTTTACCAATTCCAGGAGGTCCCAATATCAAGAGAGGTTTTGTTCCTTTTTTCCACTTTGCAAACCATGTCATAATTGCTGTACGCGGTTCTTCATTACCAACCATATCAGAAATAATCTGAGGTCGATATTTTTCGGACCACATCAATTTTATCACTTAGTTGGAAGATTTTTGTTCAAATCAGACCAAATGTTTTCTTCTTGTAATTTTTTATACCAAAATTGATTATAATGCTCAACAGTAAGAAATAGAAATTCTAAAAATTTGGTATGTGAAAATTCATTTGGTAAATTTTCAAGAGCATCTCTAGCTTCACGCAAATATGATTCACTATGATTCATTGTTTCTTCAAATCCACTTTTTGCATCATTCATTTTTAAAGAATAGAATAATGGCCAAGAAGGAATTTTTGCAGCCCTATCTCTAATACTATCTTCAATTTCATTTCCACATCCAACAGATTCTGCTGCTTTTGCCATTCCAGTGTAAAAGATATCAGCTAAAGGTGCACGATTCAATGCCATATTTCTACCGGCAGTTCCCATGACAGAACGATATTTTTTATAACTTTCAATTAGTTCTTCTTTAGTAATTTCTGTAGGTTTATCTTTTAGTTTTGTATCAAGATATTGTCCAATTCTTGCTTGCTTGAAACCTTCTTCAAATTCTTTTAACACATCTTCACCACCTTTGGAAATCTTTTCTCTAGCAAGTTTCAAAATATATGGATTCATCAATTTGTAATCGTCTAAATATTCTAAATCTTCATCTTTGTCTACAATCCTATCCATGGGCTCACTAAGATCAATTGCAATAATATGACCATCAACAATATCTTCTCTCATTGTAGTACCTTTATCATCTTTGAAATAATCTGTAGATGCATCAAAAAGACCATTAAAAACAGGGAATGTCATTTTAACAAAATTTGAATTTAAAATTCTAAGAACTCTATCATGTAAAGTATCAAAGTTTTGTAATTTAGATTTTATAGGCTCAATTTCAGAAGCGTTTAAAATAATTTCAGTAGAACCAACTTCCTCTGCAAACTGTTGTTGTGTAGTATTAGGAGACGTATCAGAATTAATTTGATCAAAAAGATTTTTTGCAAATCTTTGAGCAAATGCAGGAAATGTATCTTCAGCTTCTTGCTTATAGTGATTGAATTGTTTGAATCCTTTTGATTTGAATAAACCTTGTTTTATGATTTGTTTTCCAGGTTTAGTTCCCATCAAAGCACTTTTACTAAAAATTGATTCATCTTTTCCACTCACAAACACAATTTGATTTGTTGTTATTTATGCTTTCAAAATAAAAATTTTCTTCACTTAAATTACGACAAAAAAATTATTTTTTGTGGAAGTTATAGAAATTCTAAAAGAAGCTTCAAATCAAATTTATCAAAATGTGAAAGATCTTGCTGGAACAGAAGATGCTGCAGGAGATTTTGGAAGAGGTGCAGGAGGAGACATATCACGAAATATAGATATAATTGCTGAAAAAACTGTTTTAGATTATCTAAAAGAAATTAATTTTGAATGTATTGTTTTAGGAGAAGAATGTGGCAGGGTTGAATTATCAGACAAACCTAAAGGTTACATCATAATGGATGCTATAGATGGTTCAGCTAATGCAGTACGTGGAGTACCTTTTTTTTGTAGTTCATTAGCATTTGCAACAGAAAATAAACTTAGTTCAATAACAGAGGGAGTAATTACAGATTTAACAAATGGTGATATGTATTGGGCTTCAAAAAATCATGGTTCATTTTTTAATGAAAAACAAATCAAAGTTCAGGAAAAAGAACCAATTTACAAAATAGTAGGAATTAACACATCGGGTGCATCAACAGAGTTAATGCAACAAATGTATCCAATATTTCAAAATCATAATCATACAAGACATTTTGGTGCAAATGCGTTAGAAATGGCAATGTTTGCCAAAGGATTAATGGATATTTTTATTGATTTTAGAAATAAAATAAGAATTCAAGATATTGCAGCAGGATATATCATTGTAAAAGAAGCAGGAGGATTACTATTAGATGCAGAGTTGAATCCACTTGATGCAGATCTAAGTTATGAAACAAGGGTCTCATTCATTGCTGCAGCAAATCAAAAAATTCTTGATGAAATAATGTCACAAATGAATTAGAATCATAGGCATTATCACATTTTTAAGATTATTACATAAGAGAAATATATTTAACCAAAGTAACGAGAAACCTCCTTGTATGGTAACTGAAATGAAGGCAAAAGTTGTCTACAGGGAATTACTAAAAGAAGATCTAGTGATCATACGATTAGTTCCTGAAAATGGAATGCCAGAATACAAAACTGGACAATTTTTAACAATTGGACTTCCAATTCCAGCAGAAAAAAAAATAGTTAGGAGAGCATATTCAATTGCATCACATGCAGAAAATAGAGATTATTTCGAATTTGTAATTAGATGGGTTAGAAAACCACTTCCAGGTAGAGTAACTACGGAATTATTTTATCTAAGTGTTGGAGATGAAGTAAGTTTAGGAGATCCAACAGGAGCAGCATTACAAATTAGTGATACATTACATAGTGGTAAAAAAGATAATAGAAGAGTAATTTGTGTTGGAGGAGGAACAGGCTTAGCACCATTTATTGCATTTGCAAAACATTTCCATGATACTAACGATAAAAGAGAAGTTGTTGTTTTACATGGGGCAAGTTATGTTGATGAATTAAGTTACAAACGTTTTCTAACAGATTTAGAATTAGAAAGTGAGAAAAGAGGAAGAGACACATGGAATTTTAGATATAAAGCCGCAATTAGTAGACCAAAAGAATTTTTCAATAGATCTTGGAATGGTCATGTAGGTCGTGTAGAGTCATTTTTCAAGCCAGATAAAAAAACAAATTTGTCACCAGTAGAAGAAATGGTGGGTGAAGAATTAACTCCAGAGAATTCAATCATCTACATTTGTGGATATCAAGGTACAATTGATGGTGTGATTGATTATTTAGATTCAAAAGGTTTTGTCACTGAACATGAAAAGAAATCAGATGGAAGTTTTGGAATTAAATACGAATCATACGGATAAAAAATTTAAAAAAAATTATTAATTTTATTAACAAAGATCTTAATTTTTATAACGATAATATTTTTCAGAAAATATGGCAAAACTAAAGTGTAATGACTATGGTTTTGAATGCGATTTTGTTGTAGATGGAGAAATAGAAGAAGTAATTGTACAATTTAGAGATCATACAGAAGATGTTCATGGAATAGATTATTCAAAAGAAGCAGTAATGCAATTTCTATTAAGAAAACAAGGATTATAAAAAAATACTAAGCATCAAGTTTTTTCATTCTAGCAGATAATATTGGTAATTCTTTTTCTATAATTTTTTCAACTGCAGGAACAATACTAGATCTAGCTTTAATGCTTTCTTCATAAATTTCTGCAATTTGATCTCTAAATAATAATTTAATTCCAGGAAGAGCAGTTATTCCTTCATCCACAGTTCTTGGATCAGACAAATCTAAAATCAATGTACCTTTTTTCTTTTCTTCCATTCTAAGTCTAATTCTCTCAAATGTAATTAAGAAATAATCAGATGTTGTTGCAACAAAAATTATATCATATTTATCAAAAGTAGATAAAGCATCATCAAAAGCAATAGGAGTTCCGCCAACAATAGTACTAAATCCAGTTGCACGTTGTAAAGTTCTGCTTGTAACATCATAAGTAATTTCTTTTTTGTTAAGAGTTTTTGCAACCAAAGCAGCAGAATTACCAGTACCAATTAACAATACTTTTTTCTTTGAATCAAGTCCTGCTTTTTCATCTACTAATTTTACTGCAATATCACCAAGAGAAATAATATCTTTTGAAATTCCAGTAGTATCTCTAATTCTAGTAGATAATCGAATTATACTTTCAAATAATTTATTGAGAATAGTTCCAGAAGTTCCAGCAGATTTAGCATGAGATAATGATTGAACTATTTCATCAAAAACTTCATGTTTACCAACAACAAAAGAATCAATACCAGATCCTAATCGTAAAAGATTAAGATAAACATCATCACTTTTGTAAACTTCAATAGTTTGATCAAAATGATCAATATCAATTTGTTCTAATGAGGTTAAAGAGATCCAGGTATCTTTTACTTGATTTAAAATTAGAGTTTTAGCTTCAGCTCTTCGAGCATCAGGAGAATCAAGAGTTTCAATATTGCTTACTGTAAAAATTTCAATTCGACTGGCAGTTTGAACAATGATACATTCATCAACACCAGGAATTTTCTTAAATGCTTCACATGCATCTCCCACATCTTTGAAAGCAAATTTAGATAATTCATGTATTGGAACATTTTTAAAAGTTACTCGGGCATTCATTACATCAAAAATTACGTGATTCATCTCATCATACCAACCTATGCGTTAATTTTATCCCGTCCACCTTTTGCTGTTCGGAAGACATTCATTCCAATATAGAAATTTTCATGTATTGATTCTAAGTAAGTAATTTCTTTTTCTGTTGCAAGTATTTCTCTTTCAGTTGATTCAGGGTTATTTTTTAATGTAACAAGTTTATTTTTCAATTCATCTAAAAAGGAATCAACACCACGTTCATAATTAGAAACACCAGCAAATTCAGGACTAAGAACATGTTGGGGGTTATATTCAGGAGTTTGATCATGAGGAATTTCAGCTTTTCTTGTGATAGATTCTTGTTCATCTGCAGAAAGTATAGGTCTTGGAAATCTATCTTTTTTATCTAACCAAAATTCAGGTTCACCCATTTCTCGTCTAAAAATTTCTTCACCTTTTCTTTTGAATGTAAAATCAATCTTTTTTGTAGTGTCTGCTTTAATTTCAGCAGCAATCGCTTTGTATTCTTCTTCTGCTGCAGATTCAGCTTCTGCTCTTGCAGCATTTGCTTTTTCAATAGCTAATCGTACTGCATCTTCTGCATCAGCAACTGCTTGTGTAGTTGTTGCTACTTTATCTGCTGCTTCTTGAGCTGCCTTTGACTCTGCTTCTATTTTTGCCTCTTGATCTTTTTCAGTATTATCAACAGATGATTTTTCAGATACAGATTCTTCAGTAGACTTTACTTCCACTTTAGATTCTTTTTTCTCTTCAGACAACAAATTTCCCTAAAATTCCCTGAATTTTAATATTCTTGTAAGGAAAATATACAATTTTTACTTTAAAATAAGAAATATTATGATCGCTATTGAAAAAACAAGGTTTTATGAAGTAAAGATGGCGCCCTCGGCGGGATTTGAACACGCGTCTCAGCCGTGACAGGGCCGAATTCTAGACCGGGCTATACTACAAGGGCACAAGTAAAATGAATCAAGATGCCAGATTAAAAGTTTCTGTCATAAAATATGAATTTGTAAAAGCCTAAATTATACACGTTAAACATTTTTTGTGTGGGTCTATGGCGCAGCCAGGTAGCGCACCGGACTTTTAATCCGGTTGTCTAGGGTCCGAATCCCTATAGACCCGCTTCTATTTTATCTCATTATCTGGACTCAATTACGCATAAAAATTCAAAAATCTATTTTAAAATATAAAAATTAGATATAATCAGATTTTAATCAAAATAGATGTATTATACAGATTCAAAATGTAGCTAAAATATTATCAGACATCATCATACCAACCAAGAAGATAGTAAAATCATAAGTCATTACAAGATGGTTCTAAATGATATCAAACTATCATAATAAATGCATTAGAGGTATTCCGTTCAAATAGAATTAGTTTTGTTCAAATAGAATCAAAAT
>JABGZU010000120.1 GCA_018674605.1 Candidatus Nitrosopumilus sp. | reverse complement strand
CCCTTTGCATTTTTGTATTTAAAATCAGAAAGGTATTTTTTCAGTCCTTTTTGAAAATTTGGCTCCCCAACATAATTTTCAAGCATACGCAATACACATCCCCCTTTATCATAAGAAATTGCATCAAAAATTTCACGGATTTCAGCAGGAGAATTTACTTTGACATCTATTGGATGTGTTGTTTTTAATGAATCAAGACCCATTGCAACATTCATTGCATCTTCAACAAATTGATTCCATAAATCCCATTCAGGATAAAACTTGTCAACAAATTTTGTCGCCATGAAAGTTGCAAAACTTTCATTTAACCATAAATCATTCCACCATTTCATTGTAACTAGATTTCCAAACCACATATGTGCAATTTCATGTGAAATTACTTCTGCAATGAATTGTTTAGTTCTAGTAGAAGATGTTTTTGGATCATAAAGTAAAATTGTCTCTCTAAAAGTAATTGCACCCCAATTCTCCATTGCACCTGCTGCAAAATCAGGTACTGCAATTAAATCAAGTTTAGGTAAAGGAAATTTTATTCCAAAATATTTTTCATATGATGTGAGAAGTTTTTTTCCTAATTCTAAAGAGAATTTTCCTTTGGAGGTATTTCCTTTTGTAGTTACAACCCTTATCTGAATTTTACCAGCTTTGCCTGTAAGATATTCAAATTCACCCACACCAAGATAAATAAGATATGTTGAAACAAGAGGAGTTTTTTGAAATGTATAGAGAGTTTTAGTTTTAATCTTTTTCTTAGATTTAACAGGCATGTTAGATATTGCACTGTATTGATTGTCTGCAATAATTGAAATTTCAAATGTTGCCTTTGATTCAGGTTCATCCCAACAAGGAAATGCACGTCTGGCATCTGCTGCCTCAAATTGAGTAGTTGCCAGGTATTTGGTTTTGCCATTTTGCTCATATTTACTACGATAAAATCCCAATAATCTATCATTAAGAATTCCTTGAAAGGTTAAGGAGATAGTTGCAGTTCCCTTAATTTTTTCTCCAAGTTTAATTGAAAGTTCTTCTTTTTTCTCATTTGTTTTAACAGTAGATGAAACAATATGGTTACCAGACTTTACAATACAAGATTTTATTGTTAGTTCTGCACAATGCATGGTAATTTGATTAGTAGATTTTTTACAAGATGCAGTAATTATTTCAGTTCCAGTAAAAATAAATTTTTTTAAATCAGGTTCAAAAGTTAAATTGTAATTAATAGGAACAGTATCCATAATTTGGATGATTGAAATACGCTTTAAGTAGATTCTGTATTTTAAAAAAATATTTTTAAAATTAATCAGAAGAAGGTTTTGGTTTAGTAGATTGATCTGCTTTTAATCCCTTGTAACGATTTCGTATAGTAACTTCAGTTACACCAGCAGCTTCTGCAAGGTCTCTTTGGGTAATAGATACACCATTTTTAACACATGATAGATACAATGCTGTTGCTGCAAGTCCCATAGGATCTTTTCCTGCAGATTCTTTGCGTTCTTGTGCATCTTTGAGTACTTTAACTGCATAACGTTTTGTTTTTTCAGAAATTTCTAATTTACTAGAAATTCTGGCAATACACTGAATAGAATCAACTACTGGCATTTTTAATTCTAATTCATGGTGAAGTAATCTATAACATCTTGCAATATCTTTTCGTTTTACATTTGCAGAATCTGCAATATCTTTTAGAGTTCTTGGAGTTTCAGTATCCCTACAAGCTGCATAAAGAGATGCAGCAATCATTGCAGAAATAGAACGACCTCTAACTAATTTTTTTTCTAATGCCTTTCTGTAAATGTAAGCTGCTTTTTCAAGAACATTTGCAGGAACAGATACTTTATCTTTTAATTTATTTAAATCGCTAAGTGCTTGTCTAAGATTTCTATCTACAGGTTCATGAACTTGACTTCTACTATCCCAAGTTCTAAGACGCTCAATAGTACTTTTCATTGATGTGGATAATGGTTTTCCAGATGCATCTTTGTTTAGAGGATTAATGACAGTAGATAATCCCATATCGTGAATCATTAATGATGATGGTGCACCAGTTCTAGCAGGATCAGCCCCACCATCTTTTTGAAATGATCTCCATTCAGGTCCAGATTCTTGAGATTTTTCTGAAACTACATAACCGCATTTTGAACAAAATTGTTCACCAGTAACATCATCAGTTAAAAGAGAATTCTTTCCACAACGTAAACAGCTAGGAGTTGAATTCGCAGCTACCATGTCAATAACCTTATGCAGCAGTCCTTTTAATTGAAATTTCTATTGT
>JABGZU010000066.1 GCA_018674605.1 Candidatus Nitrosopumilus sp. | reverse complement strand
GAAATTATGCAAATGGCATATAGAATTTTAGTTGCAACAGGTGAAGCAACTGATGCTGAAAAATTAATCCCAATAGAATGGGCTCATCTTTCTGGTGTAAATTATAATACTATTGGTGATGCTGGTGAAGAATTTTTATCTACTATTAGTAAGGATGCTCGTGTTACAGTAAAAACAACTTTGAATCCTATGGGATTTGATATTGATAATGTTTCTAATTACAAATTAGATGAAAATTTTATTTCAAAACAATTATCGATTAGAAATTCATATGAAACAATGGGTGTTATTCCATCTTTTTCCTGTATTCCGTATGAAATTTTTGATATTCCTAAAAATGGAACACAAGTTGCATTTGCAGAAAGTAATGCTGCAATTCATGCAAATTCATATGATAATTTAAAAACAAACAAAGAAAGTGCATTTAGTGCACTAGCTAGTGCTATTGTTGGTAAAAGTCCTTACTCCTCATTACGTAAAGAAGATACTCCAAATATTACAATTCAAATGAAAGTCAAAAATCCAAATGAATTAACATATGGAATGTTGGGATTTTATGCTGGAAAAATAGGCGATACATCTGTAAATATTTCTGGCCTTGGAGAAATGGATCAAAGACAATGTAAAGCAATGTGTGGAGGAATGGGAACATCTGGAACTTGTGCTAAATTTCTTTTTGGTGAAGGTGATTCAAATACTGAAAAAATAGATTTTGATGAAAAAGAAATGCAAACTGTTCATGATGAACTAAATACTGCAGAAAAAGGTGATTTAATTACATTGGGTAGTCCTCAATTAGGTTTAGATGAGATCTCTGATCTTAGTGCTAAACTAAAAGGTCGTTCTTTTCAAAAAAGATGCATGGTTTTCTTACCTAGAACTGTAAAGGAAGAGGCACAAAAAATTGGTTACATTACTGAACTTGAGCGTGCTGGATGTGAAATTCTTGCTGATTGTTGTACTTGTCTAACTCCATTGATATGTAAAGATGATGTTGATGCAGTGACTACAAATAGTATCAAAGGTGCATTTTATCTTAAAAATTCTAATGGTGTAGGTGTTAATTTAAAATCACTAACACAAATCGTTGAAGATGAAACACGATGAATAAAATTTTAGTTTCAGGTAAAGTAGAAGGAATTGTTTTAAAATCAAATGATCCAATTAATTTTTTAGGAACAGTTGATAAAAAAACTGGAATTATAAGTGATAAAAATCATAATCTATTTGAAAAATCAATTAAAGACTCTATTCTGGTATTTCCTTCCGGTATTGGCAGTAGTGTTGGTGCATACACTATCTATTCTGTAAAATCAAACAACACAGCACCAATTGCAATGATTTGTAAAAAAGCAGATCTTACAGTAGCTACTGGATGTGCATTAGCTAATATTCCATTAATCACTATTGATGATAATGAGTTTGAATCAATTAAAACCGGAATGAAAATATTACTTGATACTGATTCAACTAATCTAATTCATTATCAATAATATTTTCTTTCTCTAAGTCACCTAAACTGATTTCTTTAATTTGACTTTTACCTGCAGGTAATGCACGGACAAATTCATCAATATTTATTTTTCTTGTAATATCTTCAAATATCTTCAAAAATTCTATTCTTATTTTTTTTGCAGCTTCTGCCATTTCTATTCCATTTGGTTCAATTATTGCATAGCAAATAGAATTTTTTTTAATTGGTTCTGGAGGCCCACATGTTAATACATAATCATTATCTTCTGTTCGTATAATTCCTACAGCTAATTTTAGAGTCTCTGATTTGATAAAATTTCGTTGTCCTTCTATTGTAAAGGAACCTTTAGGCAAAAATTCTCCACTTGGAGCTGATTTTTTGATTTGTTCTGGATGTACCCAATAGGCACTAACTCCATACAATCCTTCTCTCCATGCTCGACTAAAACAAACAGTTGCGTGTGCAATTTCGTTCATTGTTGTATCTGGTACAGCTTCTGCATCTTTTAAAATAAAAAATGGAGAACCAAAAATATCACCATGAAATACTTTATCATTTTTTTCTAAATGTTTTCTAATTACAGCTGAATTTGATGCTGCATCTCTACCCCCAATTGTAAGATATCCATCACTAGTCATAAACCATCTATATCTCTCATACCAGTTTTTCTTTCTAATTTCTGATACTACCACTAAATTTCTTTCAGCTTCTGTTTGATTCTGAAATTTTGCTAATTTCTTTTCTGTTTTTTCTTTGATTACTTGAATTGAATTAATAGCACCTGATTGTTTTTTTGCTTGATTAAATAAAACCGATGCAATTGATTGAAGTGGAGAATCTGTATTTATTTTAATTTTTTCATCTTCTACAATAATTATTGATATTCCTTTTTCACTGATTAATTTTGCATTATTAATTGCCAAAATTTCTTGTGCAGAAGTATCTTTTATTGAAATTATTCCTTTTGAAACCATTTCAAAAAAAGAATTTGCCACATTTGTAATATTTTTTGATTTTTCTTTGACCGTTTGAATTGCTTTTTCTTGTTCAGAAATTTGAGTTTCTAAACTTTTAATTTTTTTATCAGAACCACTTGATTGAATTGATTTACCTTTTTCAACTATACTTTTTGTAAAAATTGTATCTAAACCTTCAATAAAACTACTAACGTTTGTTATTTCTCCTTCTATTTTTCCTAATTTTACAGGTAAAACTTCTGTTTTTTCATTTTTAACTATCATAGGATCATGATTGCCTGATATTACATCTAAAACAATTTTTTTTGTTGTTTCATAAATTTTGGTTATTTCTTCTGATGTCAACAAATTTCCAATTTTTTTTGGATCAACATTTGTTATTTCAAATATGGATTCAACATATTTTTTTGGTAAACCTAAAGTTCGCCCAAACCATTTTGCAGAAATTAAATCAGTTATTTTTAAATCATCAAAATTTGATTCTGTTAGATTAAAAATATCTAAATTATTTTCTGGTGGTTGTACATAATCTAATCCAACACTAAGTTTTCTATGCCTAACTTCTATAGAATGCTGTAATGCTAAAATTTTCATCTCTTTATTACAAAGTAAGATATTTCCATCTCCAAAAAATTCACCTACTAAAATGAATTCTTTTCCAAATCCTTCAAAAGTAAAATATGCAATTCTTTCTGCACCTATTTGTTCAATTTTTGTCAATTTCAATCGTAGTAAATCACTTCTTAATCTTTTGAGTAATCTATTTGGTTCCATTTGATCAATTTTTACTTTAGTTAACCAAACACCTGATGTTGAGATCATCATAAAGAGATCGCTTTTTTCAGTATGATGAAGTTTGAAGAGAATACTGTCTTTATTGATTCCATAAATATTGCTGATATAGTAACCTTGAACTTGTTCAGAAATCTGATCTACTAAATATCTTAATTCAATTCCTGCTAGTGCCATAATTATCATCTTTTATATCTAAAATTATACCCTTGCTATCTTGTGCTCATATCCTGACCAAAGATATTAAACATGGTTTGCTTGAGACACGCTAGAAATTTACTTTGGCCAAATTTAAAAAGAAAAAATCTGAACCTACGCCTGGATCTGAGGATTCAAAATCCAAAATTGTAGATACAATTGATACTCCTGAAATCGAAAAACCCGAATCTATTTCAGATGCTTCAAAAGAACCTACTAAAGATCCTTCAATTAGTGAAACAGAAAAAAGTGACAAAGATAAAAAATTAGCTAAATTATTTTGGATGCGTATTGCTTTAGGTATAATTGCAGGTGCTGCAGCAACTTTTGTTTTTGAAGGAATTGAAGGTGAAGAAAGAAGATGGGCCTCAATTGGATTTATGATAATGCTATTTTTTGCAACAATAATAGTTGCAAAAGGAATGAAAATGCAATTACCATCTTCTGATAGAAAGAAAATTGTTACACAAGGTATTGGTAGCTATGTATTTTTGTATTTGTTCACATGGATTGTTAGTTATACATTAACTCATCTTGGTGATGCACCTACGGGAATTAATTTATAATTTAATTATAAAAAAATAGGAATATAATATAATGTGGAATTATAAAACACCTGGAATACCTGATGAATTTTTTGAACGTGCAGAAAAAGTCCCAATTACTAAAGAAGAAGTAAGAACAATTCAACTTAGTAAAGCAAGATTAAAGATGGGTCAAACTGTTTATGATATTGGTTGTGGTAGTGGTTCAATTTCTGTTGAAGCATCATTTCAAATTGAATCAAATGGTAAAGTATTGGCAATTGATTATGATAAAAATGCTATTGAATTAACTAAAAAGAATTTAAAAAAATTTAATCTTTCAAATGTGTCTGTGATTTTTGGCAATGCTAAAGAAAAAATATTAGATCTTGAAGAAGCTGATGTTATTTTTATCGGAGGAACAGGTGGAGATACAGCAGAAATAGTTAAGCTTGCTGAAAATAAATTAAAATCTGGTGGTAGAATTGTAATTGGTATAATTCTAATTGAGACTCTTTATTCAGTATTACAAATTCTTGATACATTGAAGTTTAACTCTATTGATATTACTCAAGTAACTATTTCTAAAAGTAGAAAAACTACTACTGGTACTATGATGTTAGCTAGAAATCCAGTTACTATAATATCTGCTACTAAAATTTAATCTAGACTTTTAATTGGGTAAAAAAGCGTAAACATTGTGCCTAGTTTAATTGGAATTGGTGTAGGTCCTGGAGATGTGGAACTTCTTACAGTTAAAGCAGTAAAGGCAATTCAAAATGCCGATATTATCATGTGTCCCGCATCAAATGAAAATAGACCTAGTATTGCATTATCTGTTGTCTCACCTATAATTGATAAATCACTAAATCAAGAAATTATAAAATTAATTTTTCCAATGACTAAAGACAAAGATATTCTACAAACATCTTGGAAAAAAAATGCCAAAATAATGGCTGAAACTGTTTTGAAAGGAAAAAATGTTGTATATCTTACAGTGGGTGATCCATATCTCTATAGTACTTGGATTTACATGCACAGAGATTTAAAAGAAAAATATCCTGATATGGATATTAGTGTAATCCCTGGAATTGTATCCATATTTTCATTTGCATCAAAAGTTGGTGTTAGTATTGCAGAAGGTGCAGAAAAAGTTGCAATTATTCCATCTTGTTATGATCTATCTAGTGTTAAAGAAATTGCAAAGCATTCTGAATCAATGATATTTCTTAAAGATGGTAGATATTTTGATCAAGTGATTAAAGTTCTAAAAGAATCTGGATTTCCTGATAATTCTCTTTTTGCAATTGGCCAAGATTTAGGAACAGAAAGTGAAATTATAAGAACAATGACTTTAGGCGAAGTAAATGATAAATCGTTAACTACAAAATATTTTTCTATATTGGTGGTAAAACGTGTCTAACGTATTTTTTGTTGGTTGTGGTCCTGGTGATCCTGAATTAATTACAGTTAAAGCTAAAAAATTAATTCAAAAAGCTGATGTTGTAGTTTATTCTGGCTCATTAATTCCTGATCCAATATTGAAATTATGTAAAAAAGGGAAAATCTATGATGCAGCTAAATTAGTTAGAGAAGAAATTTTTGATCTATTATATAAAAATGCAAAAAAAGACAAACTTGTTGTTAGGTTACATGATGGTGATCCAGCAATATATGGTGCAATTAGAGAACAAATTGATAATTTAGAAAATAAAGGAATAGAATCGACAGTTGTGCCTGGTGTTACATCATTTTTGGCATCAGCTGCAGCACTTGGTACTCAATTAACATTACCTGGTGTTACACAAACAATGATAATTACAAGAGCAGAATCTCGAACTAAAGTTCCAAAAAGAGAACAAATTTCTGAACTTGCAAAACATCAATCAACTTTAATTTTTTATCTTAGTGTTCATCTATTAACTAAAATTACAACTGAAGCAATTGCTGGTGGATATAAAAAAACTACTCCTGTTGCAGTAGTTTATAGAGCAAGTAGAAAGGATCAAAAAATAATCATTGGAACACTTACAGATATTACAAATAAAGTTAAAGCTGAAAAAATTACAATGACTGCTATTGTTATAATTGGTGATGTAATAAAACCAAAATCATATGAATATTCAAAATTATATGATAAAACATTTAGTCATGGTTTTAGAAAAGCTAAAGTCAAATAGATAAAAATTCTATTTTATTTTTTATACCAATTGCATTTAATTTATTTTCAAAATCATTTACATTCCCTGAAGTAAAAATTTTTAATGAATTTCTTTTTGATTGTTTGTTTTTAATTTTTGAAAAAATATTTTTTGCAACAATATTTCCTGGATCAATAAATTGTATTTGTGGAAATTCTTTTTTTAATAATGATTTTAAAAATAATAAATGAGTACTAGACAATGTAATTGTATCAATCTTTTCTAAAGTAATAATTTGTTCTAAACTTTTTTTAATAATTTTTTGACAATATTTTTTATTATTTAAAAATTTTCCAGATTCTACTAAATCCACAAGATTTGATCCATTTATTTTAAAAATTTTATACGATTTTGAAATATTATTTTCTTTGATATAATTTGTAAGTCCTTTACTGTTTAATGCAGATTTTGTTACTAAAACTCCAATTTTTTTTGATTTTGATTTTTTCTGTGCTAATTTTAAAGGAGGTTTAACATCTATGATTTTTTCTGTTGCTAAATTCATCATTAGGCTTGGTGTATTTGATGCAACAACAATAATGTCTGGCATAAATTTTTTTTCTAATAGATTAATTGTTTTTTTAATAATTGTAGTTAATTGTACTTGTGATTTTATTCCATATGGATAATTTTTTTGATCAGCAAAATAAATGATGTCTGTTTTACTAATTTTTTGAATTTCTTTAATTATTGAAAGTGAGCCTAATCCTGAATCAAAAACAACAACTTTTACCATTAAACCAATTTATCAATCATCCATAATAGTTTGTTAGCTAAATTTACTCAAAAGATGATCTAAATTTACACTGTTGATTAAGACTAAATTTCTTAATTCATTATTATGCCAAACTTCGACAATACATGGGCTCGACAAGAGACCCAAAGTGTAACTGGCAAACTACGAGATGCAGTAAAGCCTCAAGGTGCATTAAAACCACGTATTCAAACTGCAGTAAATAAACTACAAGTCCAAATTTCGAAAATGGATTCTATGTTAACAAAACTGCAAGAAAGAGATGCGCAACTCTTTCAAAGAGTCGTGACTGCAATGCAACAACATGATACTAGCACAAGTAGAGTTTTGTCTAACGAATTAGCTGAAATTCGTAAAGTTACAAAGATGCTAGGCAATGCAAGAATGTCTTTAGAACAAGTTCAACTAAGACTGACAACTATTCATGATCTTGGTGATGCTATGGTAGCAATTGGACCGGCGATGAATACAATGAAGGGATTGAAATCATCACTTGGAAGATTCATGCCAGAAGCTGATTCAGAATTGAATAGTATGACCCAGACACTTAATGGACTTATGATGGATTCACTTGCAGGAGACTCATTCAATATGGAGTCTGATGTTTCAAATGAAGAAACAGATAAAATTCTTCAAGAAGCATCTGCAGTAGCTGAGCAACAGATAGGCGATAAATTCCCATCTGTACCATCTTCAACTGGACTTTCGTCACAAACTTCTTCTACTTCTTCCTTTGAGTAGTAGTTGAGATTAGACGATAGTTATTATTTTTATTTAATTTTTTTAAAAAAAATGATCAAGCTTTTTTACTAGATTTCTAAAGTAAAATTATTGAATTTCAACTGTATCATCACATCTTGTAATTTTAAGCGTAATAACATCAAAGAAGAAGAATTTTTGAAACATTTGAATGAAGAACATTATGATGAAATGTTGAATATTTCAAAAAAAGAAAACATGTCTATTAAATCCATAGAGATGATAATAATATCTAATTCAAATATGTTTATCAATTTTGATTAAGATGGAATTAATATTCAATTATTTTGTGCAGTTAAAATTAGAATTTGCCATGGAAATGTGATTTTTCCATTTTTATTTGTATATTGAATGGTTTTTTCTTTTACTAATTTTTTGAATTCTTTACGTTTTGAATATTCTAATGCATTCAATTTTTCTTTTAGAGGTTTAGCAATGTATTTGATATAATTTTCCCAATAATCTTCAAATTTTCCTGGACTATAATTGAAAACAAATTCTTTTACAACAATTTTTGAAAATCCTGCTTTACTAACTTCTGTTCTTAATGTAGATTTTGTGCCAAATCTATCTAAGTTTGGTGTGCCTGGAGGTACATAATCTGGTATGTATTTTGTAGCAGAATCTAAAATACTACTAAAAAATGGAACATTATTTTTACTTCCATGAACTGATATTCCTATTTTACCTGTCTTTTTGAGACTTTTTTTCATGTTTTTTAGTGCTTTTTGTGCATTAGGAAAAAAAAATAGAGCATATTGACAAGTAACTATATCAAATTTTTTTGAAAAAGTAAAATTTTCTGCATCAATATTTATGAAATCTAAATTTTTCTTTTTATTATTCCACTTTTTTGCAATTTTTATTGCAGTAGTTGATGTATCAATTCCTACGGTATATCCTAGTTTCCCAACTTTTTTTTGAATTTCTTTTGTTACCACACCAGTTCCACATGCAACATCTAGTACTCTATTATTTTTGTTAATTTTTATTAATTCAATTAATTTTTTGGTACTTTGAAATGGTCCTTTATTTACACTGGCCCATCTTTTATGATATCTAGGTGCAACTTCATTCCAAATTTTCATATTTCGTTGTTTGTATTCTGAATGAATAACTTTCATTTTAATTTTATTTCAATTTGTTTTTTTATAATTTTTGCAATTTTTTCTTT
>JABGZU010000067.1 GCA_018674605.1 Candidatus Nitrosopumilus sp. | reverse complement strand
GATGGTGCTACTATTCTTAAAGAAATTGATGTTCAACATCCAGCAGCAAAAATGCTAGTTGAGATTTCTAAAACTACTGATAATGAAGTAGGTGATGGAACAACTTCAGCTGTTGTTTTAGCTGGTGCATTGCTTGAACATGCTGAATCATTAATTGATCAAAATGTTCATCCAACAATTATTGTTGATGGATATAAAAAAGCAGCAAGAAAATCAAAAGAATATCTTGAAAGTATTGCAGATTCAATTTCTCCAGTTGACAAAAATATGTTAACAAAAATTGCAAAAACTTCTATGCAAACTAAATTAGTTAGAAAAGATTCTGATTTACTTGCAAATATTATTGTAAAATCTGTAGTTGCTGTTACTGAAAAAGAAGGTGAAAATTATGAAGTTGATATTGATGATATTAAAGTAGAAAAGAAAGCAGGAGGATCCATCAAAGACTCTATTATTATTGAAGGCATTGTTCTTGACAAAGAAATTGTTCATGGAGGTATGCCTAGAAAAATTACTGAAGCTAAAATCGCATTAATTAACACTGCATTAGAAATTAGTAAAACAGAAACTGATGCAAAAATTAACATTTCAAATCCTCAACAAATGAAATCATTTCTTGACGAAGAAAATAGAATGTTAAAGACAATGGTTGACAAAGTTATTGGTTCTGGTGCAAATGTAGTATTGTGTCAAAAAGGACTTGATGATATGGCACAACATTATCTAGCTAAAGCAGGAATTATTGCAGTTAGAAGAATTAAAGAAAGTGATCTCACTAAACTTGCAAAAGCAACAGGTGCTAGAATAGTTACAAATCTTGATGATTTATTTGAAAAAGATTTAGGCAGTGCAGGAATTGTTGAAGAAAGAAAAATTGAAGAAGACAAATGGGTATTCATTGAAGAATGTAAACATCCAAAATCTGTAACTTTACTTTTACGTGGTGGTTCTCAAAGAGTCGTTGATGAAGTTGAACGTTCTGTTCATGATGCTTTAATGGTAGTAAAAGATGTAATTTTAAAACCACAAATTGTTGCAGGTGGCGGTGCTCCTGAAACATTTGCTTCAACAAAACTTAGAGGTTGGGCAAAATCACTAGAAGGACGAGAACAATTAGCTGCAGAGAAATTTGCTGATGCTTTAGAATCAATTCCATTAACACTTTCTGAAAATGCTGGAATGGATCCAATTGATACTCTTACAGTACTTCGTTCTAAACAACAAAAAGGAGAGAAATGGACTGGAATTGATGTTATGAAAGGGAAAATTGGAAATATGAAATCAAGTGATATTATTGAACCATTAGCAGTTAAACTCCAAATTGTTTCAGCAGCAGCAGAAGCTGCATGTATGATTCTTCGAATTGATGATGTAATCGCTACTCAAAGTTCTGGTGGCGGTGGAGGAGAAGGAGGAATGCCACCTGGAATGCCACCTGGAATGGGTGGTGGTGGAATGCCTGGAATGCCACCTGGAATGGGTGGAATGCCTGATATGGGCGGAATGATGTAAGATTATTTTAAAAATTTCTTCCTTCAAAAGTTTATTTGATAACTCCTTTTACGAATCACAATGAGTAATATTTCATCTAAAGCACTTTTAGGCTTCAAGTATGTTTATCTAATTGTATTTTTTGCATTACTTTCTGGATTTTTTTATCCGTTTATCACTGGTAGTGGCTTTGATGATGTAATTGGTGGAATTTTAGTTTTGTTTGTGGGTCTAGTTGGTGGTATTTTATTATACAAAGCCACAGCATCTGAAACAAAAAGAGAAATATTTTTTGGATCTGGTTTTGCATTAATTGGAATTTCAGTATATTTTATTTTTCAACTTACTGGAAGAGTCTAAACATCAAAGTATAGATAAAATTCATGAGGATGAGGTCTGATTGCAATTTCTCTTTGATCTCTTCTTTCTAATTCAATAATTTTATCAACTACATCATTAGTAAAAATTGGGCTCAAGAATTTTCTATCACTTTCTAATTCATCCAGTGCTTCACTAAGATTTCTTGGAAGTGTTCCAATTCCTCGTTTAGCTCTATCTGATTTTGTCATTTTGAAAATATCATCACGTACTTGGTCACCAGGATCCATTTTCTTTTTTATTCCATCCATTCCTGCTGCTGTCACTGCTGCAAATACTAGATATGGATTTGATGAAGGATCAGGTGCCCTAAATTCTAGTCTCTTTAATTTAGCATATTCCTTTCCTTTCAAATGTTTTGGAACTCTCACAATAGCTGAACGATTTCCTGCACTCCATGCAATATATGCAGGAGCTTCATATCCTGGTACTAATCTATGATATGAGTTAGTAGTTGGATTGCAAATTGCAGATAATGCTTTTGCGTGATTAATAATTCCACCACAGAAATATCTTCCAATTTGACTTAATTCAATCTCATCATCAGGATCAAAAAACGCATTTTCTTTACCTTTCCATAAACTAACATTAACGTGCATTCCAGAACCTGCATCCATTGCAATTGGTTTTCGCATACATGTTGCAACTTTTCCATATTTCTGTGCAACATTTTTGATTACATATTTGTAGGATTGTGCAGCATCTGCAGAATTTGTCATATGATCATACATGATATCAATCTCACATTGCCCTGCAGTTGCAACTTCATGGTGATGATTATCACATAAAATTCCAAAATTTTTACTAAGAATATTTACACATTCATTTCTGTAAGGTGTAAGAGTATCTGATGGTGTTGTAGGATAATACCCTTCTTGCAATCCCATTGGATATCCATCTCCATCATTACTCCATGGTGCTTCTTTTGATTCAATTGAATATGATTGTCCTTTGTATGGGGTTAAAACATCCCAATGAACTTTATCAAAAACAAAAAATTCTACTTCTGGACCCCACGTACTAAAATCAAATCCTTGAGTTTTGATATATTCTTCAGCTTTTTGAGAAATACCTCTAGGATCTCGAGATAATCTTCCTCTACCTTCACCCCAATAAACATCACAAAGTAGTCTGGCTGTTTTATTTTCAGTCATCCATGGAATAATTGCAAATGTACTTGGATCTGGTTTTAATAATAAATCTGAATCATCGATAGTTGTAAAACCTACAATTGATGAACCATCTAATTTTGGTAATCCATCTCTCATTTGTTCAGGTGTAAAAGTATTTGCTGAAATAGTTGTATGATGAAAATGACCTGTAAGACCAGTAAATTGTAGATCGATAAATTGAATTCCTTCATGTTGAATTCTTGCAAAAACTTCATCAGGTGAATACGACACTTGAACTGCTTTTCCATGACTGACTTTATAGGGCAATTTATACTTCAATCAAACACAAATACAACCAGCATTTAAGGATTAGGTAGAATATGTCCGAATCAAATCATATTGATATCAATTCATTACATCATACCGTTTTACGAGAAACTGAAAATGATTCTTTATTGGAAATCAAACCAAATTTTTATAGAATTTTATCTGATTTCATTGGAAATTTAAGAAAACAAGAATTTGATGGGGTAGAAAATAAAATTAAAGATACTATGATAGAAATGGCAATTGAATTAACATCATTATTGATACACATCAGATTAGAAAAAATTTCTAATTCTGATAATTTTGAAATTAGTTATCTTCTTGATGAAGAAAAATTCATTTTAGATTCACAAGAAGAACAAAATGAAAGAACAGAAATGATTCTTTCTGCAACAATTAATGGAAAATCAAAATTCCTTGAATCATTAGCTGAAAATCACAAAATTAAGAAAGTTGTAATTAGATTTCTTAGTGAAGTAGACGAAATTGTAGGTGCAGATCTTGAAAAATATGGTCCATTTAATGCTGAAGATATTGCTACAATTCCATATGAAAATGCTCAGGCTTTAATTGCTAAAAAAATTGCAATTAAAGTTAGATGGGAAGATTAGGTAGAAATTATACCTGTTATTATTAGAAATTATGTCTCATACTGGAGTAGATGTAATTGATTTTCTATTTTATACGATTTATCCAGTAATTGGAATTTTCATTGTTGAAATTATTTCTCGAGCAATCAAACTTCCAAAATGGATTAAACTTTGGACTCAGGCAGTTGTATCTGTAGCTTTTGGTATTTACTATTGGTTTATTCTACCTGCACCCCAAAATTTTCCATTAACTGCAATGGTTATGTTTGCATTAGCAATTGCTTTGGTTTATCAAGGAAGACGAGCAAAAATTTCTCCTGAGAAAAGTCCTTACTAGTTTGATTATTTTCCAAAAAATCTTTTAAAAATACTTCCTTTCCCTTTATTTCCATCACGAATTACTTTTCTTTGTCCAAATCTTTCAGATCTAATTTGTCGTAGTTTTACACATCTATGTTCTTCTGGAAGTCGATGTTCAGCACAAAATGGATCTTTACAATAACTACAATGAAATGGCATATC
>JABGZU010000027.1 GCA_018674605.1 Candidatus Nitrosopumilus sp. | reverse complement strand
TAATTCATATTCTTAAAATTGCATTTGATATTGAAGTTGATCCAAATCTTCTTTTAGAACAAGCACAAATCATTCAATCCAGTTGTAATGACATATTTGAAATTCTTTCAAATAATTAATTCATGATTTTGTACTAACCTTTTAAAACAAGTACGATTATTCATATGTCATGGTAGATCAAGCATGTGGTTGCGAAGCTGACAGCGGCGACCCAGATTACTCATGTGATTGTGCAATGCAAGGAGCTTGTGTGTGCAGTTCAGATTGCAAATGTTCAACTGACGTTTGTAAAGAAGCCGTTTCACAAATGAGTTAAAATAGTTAATTACATTTTTATTTTTTTTACTTAATCATCTTCTTGCTCAAAGCCCCAAGATTTTACTAATTCTTTTTGGAACTTGTCTGCTTGTTTTTCATCTAATCCAAATCCACAATTTTTATGAGTAGGTACAACTGTCATTCCATCTAGTTTGAATTCTACTTCAAACAAGTGAACTTTAGAACAATCACACATTTCTGTTTTTTTTTAAATACTCCTCTATATTTGCTTATTTGAATTGAATTCTAATGTTTGTTTTTATAATAATTTGAATATCTACTTACTTGAATAACGTTTAACTATCCGTTTTGCTAATTTTTTTTAGATTTGAAGATAATTTTATTGATTCCAATTATTCTTGTATTGTTTTTAGGCACTACTATGATTTCATCAGTATATGCACAAATTGAAGCTGGTGGTGTTAGTTCTGATACCCTTCCTAAGGGTACTACTTGGTATGCAGGTGAAGGACTTAAGCAAGGTGATTTCTTTTCTTATTCCACATGTTTTGTTGATTACAAAGAATGTACAAATTTTGAGATGGACTTTTGGATTAAAGGTGATAAAATAGTTGGTAGTGAAACAAAGTGGTTAGCTGAAGTTGTTGTTTATGATGGCAAAAAAGTAATTGTTGGTGAGATGGAGTTAGGTAAAATTGCTCCAGAACCTACTGGCGGTACTGAAAATTTGGGTGTGTATCGTGGTGCATTCAAATCATCCATTTCTTGGTTATCTGCTTTTGCAACCTCTGATGGAACTTCTGGTGGAAAGGGTCCTAAAGAATTCAGTGCAGCATCTTGGGGTAAAATTGGAAACATTGGTGGTCAACAAGTAATTCCATCTGCTATTGAAACTATTACGGTTCCTGCAGGAACTTGGGAAAGTGTTGTTGTATCATGGAAAACAGGTGGAGCTGTAAGTAAAGTTTGGATTGCCGATGATTTTCCATTTCCAATAAAAGCTGCAACTTACACTCATGTTTCTGAAGGTATACCTCCACCAGAATATATTTTTAAATTATTAAACTATAAAGAAAATGTACAAGAATCTCCGTTTATTGGAATTGAATCTACTATCAATGAACAAATCGCTCAAGGTTGTGATACTGATATTGAAAAGGAAGTAAAACATAAAAGATCTACTAATAACTTCAAATACCAAGTTCATATTTTCTATGGTCCAGAAGATCCAATTGTGGGTTGCGAAATACAATGGCTTATTAATTTCTTAAAATTTAGCGATGAAACTGACTTTCTTAATCAAGTACAATATGATATTTTTGTTGTAAATGATGATGGAATTCGAATAAGATCTATTGCACAAGAAGAAGGTAGACAATTTCTGTATTCTCCATCTGGTCAAGCTCTGATTGATTTTATTGTTAAAGAAGATCCTGGTACTGCAAATTATGTAATTTGGGTTTATGGATTAGCTCCTACTGGAGTTGTTCCATCTGGAACTCCTGATTATTTACAACTAGAAGTTCCAATTTATGATTTTGATGGAAGTATTCCTGTTGAAAAAATCCCATCTTGGATTAAAAATAACGCAGGATGGTGGGCAGATGGTACCATTGATGATGATTCATTCATTCAAGGTTTACAATTTTTAATTAAAGAGAAAATTATGAAAATCCCACAAACTACTCAGGGTTTTGGTGGAAGTACTGATGAAATCCCATCTTGGATTAAAAATAACGCAGGATGGTGGGCAGATGGTACCATTGATGATGATTCATTCATTCAAGGTTTACAATTTTTAATTAAAGAAGGAATTCTTAAAGTTCCACAACCTTACAAAAGTTCAACTTCAACTGGTGCTGAACCTGAAGCATGGTATAACTAAATAATTATTCACTACATGTTCTACATTCAAATAATTGATTTTTAGTTGAATATTTGATGGTATCATGGTAGGTCTTTTCAAACAACCAAAACGTCGCTTAAAAAAATTAATCAAAGATGGAGAATATGTTGATGCTATTACCTTTGGAAAAAGTTTGGAATCTGAATATTTTGATGATTCTGATTTTATGTTCATTATGGGTAGTATCTATTTTATTGTAGATGATGCAAAAAGAGCATTACCTTATTTTGAAAAATCTTTTCAACTAAATGCTGATGATATTGAAATGCTTACTCTAAAAACAAATGTTCATTTGGCATTAGAACAAAAAGAAAAAGCTATTGATTGTTGTAACAGAATTTTAAAATTAAATCCAAAAAACTCTGAGGCTGAATCTTTGCTTAATGAGTTAGAAAAAATTTAAAATTATTCTTTTTTCTTCATTTGGTATGCATTCTCCATTAACCAATTACAAAATGCTGTAACATTTTCATCAAATTCAGTCCAAATGTGTACTGAATGTGGCAATATGTCTATTTTCCAATTATCTGTAAACACCCTTACTCCTTCTTTATTTTCATACATGTATGCATCTTCTGTTTTTACATTCCCTAGCATTTCTATTGCTTTTTGTTTAATGATCTCTCTATCCATGGGAAATCTTTTTCGATCATAATCTACAATTAAACTCAAATCTCTTTTTCCATACATCTCAAAATCATTTATTCGTCCTTCTTTTGGAAAATTTACAATTAGTTTAATGTTGTACTTTTTACCTACTTCTTTTCCTATCTCTACTATTCTGTTGTATCCTAAACCTGGATTTTTCTTTATCAAAAATCTAATCTGTGCAAGATCTTTTTTTAATTCATTTTGTAAATCTGTAACTAATTCTGAAAATATCATTGGTTGTTTTTTGAGTAATTCCTATTATAACCATTAACTCAATACAAGATTGGTTTTTTACATCTATAACTAATTGAAAGTATGGCAATGCCTGAAGGTTATGATGGAATGAGATCTGGTGATGAATCTGAAAGAACCAATAATCCTGATGAATACAAGCGTACATGTATTGATTTTATTGAAGATATTTCTCATGACTATGAAGCTTGGGTTGACTATTACAAATTACCTGAAGATGAAGATAAACGAAGACGTGCAGGTATTCATGCAACCATAATTCGAACTAATGAGTGGCTAGCTAAAGTTGCCCAATCTATCAAAGCTGTCGATGTTATAATGAATGATGGAATTCAAAAAATGGCTGAATCTACTGCAGGTAAACCCCTTGAAATTGGAGTTTTTGTAAATAAAAAATCTGGATATACTGAAACAAAACCTGGAATTATTGATGTAATTGTTAAAGGTCATCCTAGAAAAAATAGAAAAATGAAACTTGGTTATCATTTCAAAGATGATAGATTTCGTCTAGAATCAACTTGTGGAGCATATTTGGAAGAGACTACTTTGTCTGATGATGAATCTGATGAATTAGATATTCATTTGAAACTTTATGCACAAAATGCTAAACCCCGTGATGTTATCTCATTTACTGTAACTGTTAGCGAATTTGAAAATGGTGTGGAAATTGATAGACGTGGTGTTTCTACCGTAGTTCATTTAGTTTAATTTTTTATTAATTTAGTTTAGATATAATCTGCAAACAAGTATAATCCAATTAATGTCATGCCTATTGCTGCAAAACTTAATTTTAAAATAAACACTTTTGATTTAGTTAGTTGAGGAATTATTTTTTCTATTTTCATTTTATGTCTACTAACATTCTCTTAGTTCCTCTATTAATGGTAATGTAAACTTGTTTTGGTTTATCGGCTCTCTTTTCATATTTTTCTAAATATTTTGTTTTAGTTCCTCTAGCTGATGAAATAGTTGTTTTTTTCCTTTTGAATAGAATTTTAGTTTTTCTATCTTCTTGAAAGTTTTTAAATTTATTTCCTGCCCAATTATTATTAATTTTCTCATCTACTATTTTTCCCCCAGTACCTCTTTTTGTAATTAATAATAAACTCATTTCATTTATTCCTGTTACATTGACCAATAAGCCATAATTATAGGTGGAATTGTAATGATTCCTGCTATTATTGGAATTTTTAGGTAGTCTTTTTTAGTTAATTTTGAAGATTTAATTTTTTTAAATGATATTCTCATTTTAGATAACCTCTTCACCTTCATTTCCTGAACCAATATCAATCGCACGTAAAATTTGTGAAATGAAAATTTTACCTTCTTTAGATTTTTTCTTAATTATTTCTACTGTTTTTTCTTCTTTTGATTCTGGAATTACTAACATTATTCTATATTTGTCTGAAAAATGAGGTCTAAAAATTTCCATTCCTTTTGATGTGTGAATTTCAGCTGCAGTCCTTGCACCTCTTCCTTTTACTTTGATAACTGTTAATCCACCTATGTTAATTTCTTTTAGTCCTTCACTAATGTTCATAACATCATTTTTTGAAAGTATGATTTCAATTTTTAACATGTTTGGTTTTTTTTGTTAAAGTAAATAATAATTTAGAAATTGATTATCTTTTGATAATCACTGATAATCAAATTGGAAAACTGTTAAATGAAAAAACATGACCAAATTTTATTATGCCCATAGATACTGGTGATACTGCATGGATGTTAATTGCAGGATCTTTAGTATTGTTGATGATTCCTGCACTTGGTTTGTTTGAATCTGGTTTATTGAGAAGAAAAAATTCAGTTTCAATTTTTATGCAAATATTTTTTGGAATGTCATTACTTAGTGTAATGTGGTTTGTTTTTGGATTTAGTTTATCTTTTGGCTCTTCTACTACTGGAATTGTAGGTAATCTTGATTGGGCATTTTTGAAAGGTATACCTTGGGATGCGCCTTTAGAACAATATGCTCCTACTATTCCTGGAGTTTTGTTTGTTAAATTTCAGTTAATGTTTGCATGTATTACCCCATTACTACTTACTGGAACAATTGCTGAAAGAATGAAATTTAGTTCTTTTATTATTTTCATAGCTGCATGGTCTATGCTAATCTACTATCCAATCGTTCACATGGTTTGGGGTGGTGGATGGTTAGCACAACTTGGTGTTGTTGACTTTGCTGGTGGTATTGTTATTCATACTACTGTTGGAATGGCTGCACTTGCTGCCGCACTTGTACTTGGAAAAAGACGTGGATTTGGCCCTGCAATAAACATCCCTCACAGTATTCCTCTTGCGGTATTGGGGTCTTCATTATTGTGGCTAGGTTGGTTTGGATTTAATGCTGGTAGTGCATTGGCTGCAGGTGGTGTAGCTGGAAATACTGTTATTGTTACTCATTTAGCATCTTCAGTCTCTGCTTTAATTTGGGCAGGATTATCATGGATGCGTACAGGTAAACCATCTATTGTTGCAACCATTAATGGTGCAATTGCTGGACTTGCAGGAATTACTCCTGCATCTGGATATATCAGTGTTGAACATGCATTTGTTCTTGCTATCGCAATAGGTATCTTGTCTTATGGTGGTGTTATACTACTTAGAGACAAATTAAAAATTGATGATGCACTTGATGTGAGTTCTGTACATGGTATCGCAGGAATTGTTGGTGCACTTGGAATTGGTATTTTTGCTAGTACTCTGATTAATCCTTCTGGTGTTGATGGGTTATTATTTGGTAATTATGATCAAATTTGGATTCAAAGCGTTGGTATTGCTGTAGCTGCTGCAATGGGTTTTGGTGGAACTTGGATTCTCTTACAATTAATTAAAAATCTTATAGGAATTCGTGTTGAACCTGAAGCTGAAGATATTGGTTTGGATCTTAGTGAGCATGCAGAACAAGCTTATTCTTATGAAGAGGAGTTTAAACTATCTCCAGAAGACTATACTGAAACATTGGACAAAAAGAAACAGGATAATTTGTGATACGATATGGATGATGAACAAGATTATGAAGAGAGACCGGAGTGGGCATGGCTGAAGAAATAATCAACATGCCAAATTACAAACAACTTTGTTTGGATGTATTAAATTCTGATGAACATATTCGTTTTGTAGGTTTTGTTAATAATAAATCTGAAATATTACACAGTGCACAAAGAAATAATGTTGATTCTCTTTTATCTGACCAAGAAATTAAAATGTCTGTTCATTATACTTTGGAGCGATGGCGAAAAGCACAAAATTTTACATTTCGTTTAGGTAAGGAGAGATTAACTCTTACTGAATATGATATTGTAACATTAGTTACCATACCCTTTAAAGGAGAATTGTTACTTGTAAGTACTGAACCTCAATCACATTATGATTCAATTATAGAAAAAATTAATTCTATCTTGGCTAATTGGGAGAAAATATAGCGTGGAAAATGGAACAATTACCTATACTCAATTACTGAGAGAGGATTTAGGAATTTTTCGTGTTACTCCTGATAATGGGGTTCCTGATTTCAAAGCTGGTCAATTTTTGACTCTTGGATTGCCTCTTGAAAGTAAAATTATTAATCGTGCATATTCTATTGCATCATCTCCTGAAAATAAAAATTTTTTCGAATTTGTAATTAGGTGGGTTAAAAGACCAATTCCTGGACGATTAACTAGTTTATTGTTTAATGCAAAAGAAGGTGATAAAATTAGTTGGGCAAAACCTACCGGTTCTCTTACAATTAATGATACGTTGCCAAATGGTGAAAAAGACACTAGAAGAATAATTTGTATCGGTGGTGGAACTGGTATAGCACCATTTGTCAGTTTTGCACAACATCTACACAATATTCAAGATAAAAGAGAGGTTGTTGTTTTACATGGTGCAAGTTATGTTGATGAGTTAAGTTACAAACAACTCTTGACTGATTTAGAAAATGAAAGTATTGACAAAGGTAATGATAAATGGAATTTCAAATATAGGGCTGCAATAAGTAGACCTCAAGAATGGACTAATCGTTCATGGAATGGTCATAGGGGTAGAATTGAACAATTTTTGAGATATGATGATGCTGGTAAATCTCCACTTGAGAAACTTGTTGGTGAGAAAATTACAAAAGATAATACAATTTTCTATGTTTGTGGATGGCAAGGAACTATTGATGGAACTTTGGATTATTTGAGCACAAAAAATTTTGTAACTGAAAGAAATAAACGCAAAGATGGAAGTTATGAAGTTAAATTCGAATCTTATGGGTAATTTCACCCTCCATTACTTCATTATGAAATTAACATTATATTTAAAAACCTAAAAAATTCGGTAAATAATATTGAAAAAAATTGAAGCTGTAATTAATCGAAAGAATTACCCTACAATTCGTGAAAAATTAGATGCTTTAGATGTGGATATTATTGATAAGCGAAATTTAGAAGATAGTAGATTTGTAAGTCAATCAAAAGGTTCTAGGGTTGGTGGATCTGTAGTTAGATCTACTATGCTTGCAAAAATTGAATTAGCAATGCCTGATAAAGTTGCACGCGAAGTTATAGATTTAATTTCTATTAATTCAGGACTTCCAAAATCTACTCCAAGTAAAATTTTTGTCTTTGATATGCAAGAAACAATTGATCTTAATACTTTACAAGGTGAGTCTGAAATAGAATCTGAAGATGAAGTTATTACCTCCCCACGATTTGTTACTAAACGTAATAGACTAGTTCCACTTCAAAAAAAGACATTATACAAATTAGAACAATATTATGATAAACATCATGAAGTATTGGAATCAGATTATCGAATTCGCTCATTCACTGATTTTGTAAATTATTGTATCATGAAATATTTACCAACCCTTGATAAACAATTAAAAAATCAATCAATTCTTTATGATGATATTTTATAACTAAAAATTAATTTTAATATTTTACTGCTTTCTAATCTAATGTAATTTCAATTGCAATTCTTTTTTCATCAGCTCTTTTTTCTCCTGGATATTTTAACTGTGAAATTTTTTGATTTAGTTGTTCATCTGTAACTATTGATGCTTTTCC
>JABGZU010000090.1 GCA_018674605.1 Candidatus Nitrosopumilus sp. | reverse complement strand
ATTTCTAAATAAAAATATCTGATTTTCTTTCAGTTACTTGTTGTTTTAGTTCAGATGGAACCTCTGGAATTGATGATTTTGTTTGTCCAGCAATTACACTGTGTGCTTCTTCTAAAATTGCAAGTGTATCTTCATTTGTTTCAGTACCTGCACTAAAGTTATCTTGCATTCCTACTGATGATCCTGACATTACATCCCCTAGGATTTGAGATAAATCTTGCATTGAAGCATTTGCTTCTGGCATGATTCCACTTAGTGATGGACTTAACCCTTTGATAATTGACATACATGGACTTAATGTTACAACAACATCTCCAAGTTCTGAAACTGTATCTAATCTAAGTTTAACTTGCTCCATGGATAATTTTGCTCCTCCTACCATGTTTTTCATTTTTCTAACTTGAGTTAATTCTCCTGCATATGCTTGTGCATAAGCTGGTTTGTTATTTCTTTGAGCGTTTACTATTTTTTCAAATATTTTATCATGTTTTATTCGTAATTTTTCATTAATTCCTTCTAATTTTGAAATCTGTGCTTGTAATTTTCTTTGTGCAAAATCTATTTTATTCTTTAATGGTTCATCTGGTCTTACTTTCTCCATTACTTTTTGAGAAATACTTTCTCCGTCTGTTTTATTCCAAGAATTACTTATCATCTTAATTGCTCTAAATACGGTTGTTTTTTTCTCTTTTAAGCAGATTTGTCACTCTTAACTATGTACCTTCAGTTACACTATATGCAGTTACATTATCCAAATGTAAACGTAAATGCTTGAAATCCTTTACCTTTGATTTGTATTTCCATTATGTGAGAAATACTCGTATCACTGTTTATGATATTATACATCCCAGGATCTGAAACAATTAACTGATTTCCTGATACTATGTCTGTCCCTGAATATTTTTCAGTTAATGGTACCCCATCAAGAAAAATTTCTAATTGTGCATTATTTTCTGTAACAATGTTTACTTCTTTTGCATTAAATGATAATTTTATAGATCCGTTTAATGTGGTTAATTCCATACCATCTTCGTGATTTTTCCAATTCCCTATTGGGTAAAATTTGTTTAATTCAATATTAGTTGGTTCGGTATACGTTACGGTCCTGCTAGGTTGAAATCCTTCTTGACTTCCTAATTGATTTCTATTTTGTGCAAATTTATAACCAAAATATAATTCTGGAGTTCTAAACAATGTATGTTCAAATTCTTCTATAGATACTAGTGAAATTATGGGCGATGTTTTAACTCCAAATGCATTTGCTCTTTCATCTAAAAGTTGCTGAATGATTTTTTCTGTTTCTTGGTATCCTCCTTCTCCGATGTGATCATATCTTATGTTTCCTTCATGGTCTGCAATGTATTTTCTTGGCCAGTAATTATTTTCAAATGCTTTCCATGTTTTCATATCATTATCTAAAACTACTGGATAATTGATATTGTATTTTTCTATTGCAATTTTTACATTTTCTGGATTTTTTTCAAATTCAAATTCTGGTGAATGAATTCCAACTATTAACAATCCTTGGTCTGAATATTTTTCATCCCATGATGTAATGTATGGTAATGTTCTGATACAATTAATGCAACTATATGTCCATATGTCATACAATACTACACTCTTTTCAATTTCTTTTGTTAATTCTTCAGGTGTTGTATTTAGATAATGTTCTATTCCTACTAAGTTTGGTGCCTTTTTGAATTCGGATTCATCAAGTTTCAAAAATAAATTAATCCCCATATTTTGATTAATCGAATCTGATTCATCTAACGAGACAAATATTGTGCCTAATACTGCTAATCCTATTACAATCATTATTCCAAATACTAATCCTGTCTTAATTTCCTTATTCACCCTAGTAACACCAACTCATTTAGTAGTGGAAAATTTGCAATATATGCAAGTTGATTTGTAAATACTAAAACCCCTAAAATAATTATTAATCCTCCTAACACGATATTGTAGTATTTGAGATGTTTTGACATTGAACGAATAATTCTAGTAGATCTAGAAAAAAATATTCCCATTAAAATAAATGGAATTCCTAAACCCAATGAATACGCAAGTAATAGACTAAATGACATTGATGGTGTTGTTACTGCAAGTGTGAGGATTGTTCCAAGTATGGGTCCAACACATGGTGTCCATCCAATAGCAAATGCCAAACCAAAAATAAACGACATTGGATAACTTGCTTTAAAATTTTTTATAATAATTTTTTTTTCTATGTTTAAAGAATTTATTTTTGTAGAAAATAATAAAAATAATCCAAATGAAATAATGATTATACCTGCAACAAAGTTTAGACTTTCTGTAAACTCTGTAATTTTATTTGATAAAACACTGTTAATCAATACCCCTAGAATTGAAAAAACAATAGAAAATCCTAAAACAAAAAATATGGTGTTTAATATTATATTTATTTTATTTATTTGAACATTTGTTGTTTGGTTTGTTTTCATTTCAGATAATGTTGTTCCTGATATGTATGCCAAAAAAGCTGGAATCATAGGTAAAATACATGGGGCTAGAAATGATCCTAACCCTGCAAATAATGCTATCATTATTGTTGGATCTGACATATCCTCAATTCGTAATTTTTCTTTTAAATCCTTCTTAGAAATTTTAACTATTTCAAAACATTCCGTTTTTAACTAGGAGTTTGATAATTTTAGTATGAATAAACGGTTTGTTCTCGTAGGTATTGCTTTGGGTATAGTCGTAACTTTTGCAATAGTTATTGGTTCTCCAGCAAATCCATTAAACTTAGATTTTGGTGGTTTGGATGCTGCACGATAGTTACATGAATTTCTTATAGGCTTTTTCAAATATTTTCAAAGATTTTTCAATATCTGTATTTGATAACCATGCTGTAACTGAAATTCTTAATCTTGCTTGATTTTTTGGTACTGTGGGATATCTAATTGGTTGTGCAAATATTCCATTGTCTGATAAAAATTTACCAAAATTCATGGCTAGTTTTTCGTCTCCTAAGATTATTGGAATGATCTGTGTTTTAGATTTTATTTCGTATCCTATGGATTTTAATCCATTTGATAATTTTTCTATGTTGTTTTCTAATTTTGTTTTTTGTAATGATCTGTTTGATTCTATTCTTTTAATTGAATGTTCAATTAAAAACGATGGTAATGCAGATGTGTAGATAAATGATTTTGATTTATTTATGCATAAATTAATGACATTATTTTGTGATGCAACATATCCTCCAAATGACCCTAATCCTTTACTTAAACTACTAATGTACAAATCAATTTTCTTTTCTACTTTAAAATAATTTGGAGTTCCTTTCCCTTCTTTTCCAATTACAAAGTCCCCATGTGCATCATCAACAACTGTTATGGCGTTTACTTTTTGTGCAATTTCTGTAATTTCCTTTAATGGTGCTAAATCCCCATCCATACTAAAAATGCCTTCTGTAATTATGAATTTGTTTTTACTTTTGCTTTTTATTTTTTTTGTTAAATCTTCTATGTCGTTATGCTTGTAAATTATTACTTTAGCTTCTGATAATTTACATGCCTCTATTATGCTAGCATGATTTAATTCATCACTTAGAATTATGTCTCCTTTTTTTGCTATTGCTGAAATTGAACCTAAATTTGCCATGTATCCTGTTGGATAAATTAAACTATTTTGCTGTGATTTGTGTTTTGCAAGAATATTTTCTAGTTTTTTATAT
>JABGZU010000080.1 GCA_018674605.1 Candidatus Nitrosopumilus sp. | reverse complement strand
GAACATGAATTTTCAAGAAGAATTGCACTACAAATCAAAAAACATGTAAAAAGATGGAAAGATGGTGAAGATGCTAGAGAACCTGTTGCAAGATTTTTAAAAACATATTCGATTTATCTTATGGATCATATGACTAAAGAAGAAAATCTTTTTGATAAAGCTGAAACAGAAATTATTTCTAAAGAAGAAGAATTTGAAATGTATGAACAATTCAAATCTGTTATGACAGTTTCAAAAAAAATGGAAGATATGATTAAAGAAATTGATTATTTAGAAAATCAAAATTGGGTTCAAAATTAACGTAAACTCTTTATTGGTTATTTCGGTATTTTTATTCATGAAACCTTTCATACTTTGGATGACTGGTCTTCCTTGTTCAGGTAAGACCACCATTGTAAAAGATTTGCAGAAAGATATCCCAAATTTGGCAATGCTTGATGGTGATGAGCTAAGAGAATGGTTTTCACCTAAAGATTTTTCAAAAGCAGGGCGTGATGAACATAACAAAAAAGTTGCTCATTTAGCTAAACTCTTGTTAAATCATGGTGTTCCAAGTATAGTATCTCTTGTTTCACCATATGCTGAAAATAGAGAAAATGCTAGAGAGATTATCGCTGCAGGTGATCAATTTGCAGAAGTGTATGTAAAGTGTTCATTAGCAAAATGTGAAGAAAGAGATGTCAAAGGCATGTATGCCAAGGCACGAAAAGGAGAGATTAAGGGATTTACAGGAATTGATGATCCTTATGAAGCTCCAGAAAAAGCAGATTTAATTATTGACACTGAGCATGAACCACTTTCAGATAGTGCAAATAAAGTAAAGGACTTTCTTAATGAAAGAAACCTACTCTAATTTTTTAAATTCATTTACTATTTTATTATGAATAAATCCGTTAGTAACTAAAATACCATTTTGATGATATACATTTTTGTTGTTATATGTTAACTCATTTCCTAACATATCTGTCATTTTTCCACCAGCTTCTGTAATAATACAATATGATGCAGCAGTATCCCATTCTTTCATTTTATCAGTTGTAGTGATATACACTTCAGCTTCTCCTGAACTAATTTTTCCAACTTTTAATGAACTACCAATACTGCTAAAATCTTTAATTCCTATTTTTTTAATGAATTCCTTTTCCTTATCTGATAAATGGTGTCTTGATCCTATTGTTCTACATTTAGATAAATTTTCAATTTTTGTTACTGATATCTTATCCCATTTGTCATTTGAATATCTAAAAGCACCACAATTTTTTTGTGCAACAAATAATGTTTTTTCTGTTGGCCATGCAATAACTCCCAAAATTGGTTTTTTATTTTGTATTAATGCAATCATTATAGTAAATTCTCCAGTTTTATCAATAAAATCCGAAGTTCCATCAAGTGGATCAACAATCCAAATCATATCTTTTGATAATCTACTTTGATCATCTACATCTTCTTCAGAGAGAATTGAATATTTTGTATTTGATAAAATTTTATTAATTATTTTATTACTTTCTAAATCTGCATCTGTGACTGGTGAGTTGTCTGTTTTTGTGGATATATTGTAATCCTTTTGATAAATATCTAAAATTACATTACTTGCTTCTTGTGCCGCTTTAATTGCAATATCTAATTCAGGAATTTTATCAGAAATTGGAATATTATTCAATTATAATTTCCTATGTTGTTAATTCTGGTTTTAACGACCAAGCAACTCCTAACATGATAAATGGAATTGACATAACTCCTATTATTCCAAGAATTGTGTTAAATTGAGCTTCTGAAACTGCTGGATTATTTATAATCCATGGTAATGGTAATGTGATTACTATCCAAATTGCACCTAGAAGAATTATTAATTTAGCTCTAAATCTTTTGTCCTTCATAATATTTTGTCATTTTGGGTTGTATTAAACTCATATGAATTATTTTATTGATTCTCCACCATCTACTGTAAGTATGGCCCCCGTTACCCAAGAAGCATCATCTGATGCAAAATATAACACAGCTTTTCCAATTTCTTCAGGTTGACCAATTCTACCTAATGGATGTTCATTATTCATAAATTCTATATCTTTTTGATTTTTTAAAAATGGTTTAGTCATATCTGTATCGACTACTCCTGGACATATACAATTAATTCTAATTTTATCTTTAGCATATTCTAATGCCCAACATTTTGTAAGTACAATCAATGCAGCTTTTGATGCAGAATATGCATCTACATTGAAATTTTCATACGCTTTTAATCCTGCGTCTGATGAAATGTTAATTATACAACCGGATGTTTTTTGTAAATAAGGTATTGCTTGTTTAGTAAATCGAAATTGTCCCGTTAAATTAACATCTAATACTTCGTTCCATTCATCTTCATCAATTTCATGTAATTGCTTAATTTTTGGAAATATGCCTGCATTATTTACAAGAATATCTAATTTTCCAAATTTTTTAATTGTTTGATTTACTACGTTTTGAACTTCTATCTTTTTTTTAATATCACATGCAATTCCAAATGTATTGGGAATTTTTGATTCTGCTTTTTTGATCCTCTCT
>JABGZU010000056.1 GCA_018674605.1 Candidatus Nitrosopumilus sp. | reverse complement strand
GGTCCTGCAATAGCTACATCAAATAAAATATTTCGATTAATTGTTAATCCTTTTGACTGAATAAATGCACCAAATGTTGGAATTCCAATTACTGGTAAACCTGGAATAAAATAAGGCCAACTTGTTTTTAATCTATGTGCTTTTGCTGCAATAATATGTCCCAGTTCATGTGTTCCTAAAATTCCTAATAAAGCAAATGTGTAAACAATTGCCATTTGAAATGGTTCTCCAATTTCTATAATTGCATTTGTTCCTGATGTTCTATAGTACCCATCAATCATTACAAATGATATTACAATTACAAACAAAAATCTCGGTGTCCAAGTTGCATTCATGAATTTTCTGTGTTTTTTTATCGTAAATTTTTGAATTTCAATATACATTTCATCATCTTTTTTTATTAATTTACAAACATAGCTCATATTTTCTAATTCTCTTGCTAAATCTTCAAATTTTGTTTGGAATTTTACATTTCTAATTTTGAATTCTAGTGTGAATTCACTTTTCGTAAATTCTTCTACATCAAAAATTGAATTAACTAATGAAATAATGCCTTCTTGAGAATCCTCACTCATCTACTCTAAATTTTATCTTTCCATTAATGATCTTTTTGTTTAAAATTAAATATTGATACTTTCATAGTAAATTATGCAAGTAATTTTGAGGCAATTGGGTGACTGTAGTATACGTAGAGCAGCTCCTAGCGATCTAATATCCGTAATGGAAATTAATCTCAAAACTTTACCTGAACACTACTCTGATTATTTTTATGAATCATTACTTCAGGAATTACCTGAGGCCTTTTTGGTTGCAGAAATCGATGGTAAAATAGTTGGATACGAAATGTGTAAAACTGAATTTGGATTTTCAAATTTTAAAAAATTAGGTTTTGTAAAAAAGGGACATGTAGTATCGATTGCAGTTCTTGATGAACATCGAAAAAAAGGAATTGGTAAAGCACTTGTTGAAGAGTCTGTAACTGGCGTAAAGGTTAGAAATTGTGATGAATTCTATTTAGAAGTTAGGTGTAGTAACACTGATGCTGTTCGTCTTTATGAAAAACTTGGATTTGTCATTAGACAAGAACTTAATGCATATTATCGTGATGGTGAATCTGCATATTTGATGGCAATTGAATTAAATTAAAAATAGTCATAATTATTACAGTTACAATTATGATTTCTCTGTTATAATGATAATTGGAATTAGAAAAAACTCTGAGAAGATAACCGATAAATAACTCAGAACAGGTTTTTTCACATGGATAAGCGCAAAGGTATGGGTGTTTTGATTTTCTTATTTTGTATAGGTGGATTTTTTGTTTATGCGTATTTACTCATGTTATCTGAATGGTCTCCAATTGTCTTACAACTTTCTGTATTGATGGCAGTTGGTGGTATTCTTGGAATTATTGCTTGGATTGGTTATGTGATGGCAACAACAAAACCTACATCTGCAACAATTACTTCTGATGATGATTTACCTACTTAGTGATTTTTACATCTACCACAGTTTGATAATATCTGGGACCTACTGCTCTTACAATTTTTGAACCCAGAATTTCTGATTTCACTGTTGTAATTTTTTTATAATGTTCTTCAGTTAATTTCCCAGCTTCTGATTTTTTATCTGCATGCATGTGAGAGTAATAGTGAATAATTCCTCCACTCTTTGTTGTACTTATTGCAGAATCTAAAAATTCATCTGATCTTTCTGGTAACAATGTTAGTGTTCTATCTGATTTGTCAATTAATTGTTCTTGGATTATTTTTGATGCATCTCCATTAATTGAAATTATCTCTCCTGCTAGTTTGTTCATCAAAATATTTCTTTCACAAAGTTTTGATGCTACTGGATTCAAATCAAGACTATATACAGTACATTTTTTCTTTTTTGCAGCCATAATTGAAAACATTCCTACTCCTGCAAACATGTTTACCACTACTTCCCCATCTTGAGTTAATTTTGCGATTCTTTCTCTTTCAGTTGAGAGGCGAGGTGAGAAAAATGGTTTTTCTACATCTACAATAAATTTACAATTGAATTCTTTGTATTCTGTTTCTGTATTGTCTTCTCCTGCTAGGATCTCTAGATTTCTTGTACGAAAATCTCCTTCCACTGCTGAAGATTGATAAAATACACTTTTGACGATTTTAACTTCATTTAGTAATGTCTCCCCAATAATTTTTTTCTTGGATAACAGCGAATCTGGTATTCTAACTATTATGATATTTCCTATTTGATCAAATGCTGAGATTAATTCTTCACTTTCTTTTGATGTTAACACACTTTCTAGTGATTTTTTTAACATTCGAGTCAATGCTTGTGATAAAAATTTCCTGATGCTTTTTGATCTTTATCTAATCTACTCTCTATTTTGTTTACTCTAGGTCTTAGACTTTTTTCATCTCTTCTAAATGACATGTCCAATGATTTTAGGAATCTGTTCATTGCTGCTGGTTTTGGCATAGGGGATGTAGCGGTTCCTGCCTTTCCTGACTCTCCTTCAAATATTATCATTGAATCTGATACTAAATCCATTAACTGCAAATCATGGTCAATAATAATTGCTGATTTTCCAAACGAACGAACAAATTTTTGCAAAAATTTTGCAACTGCAATTCTATCTTCAACATCTAAAAATGCTGAAGGCTCATCTAATGCATACAAATCTACTTTTTGAATTAAACATGATGCAACTGCAATTTTTTGTAGTTCACCACCTGAAAGATTTTTTACTGATTTATTGTATAATTTTCTAATTTTTAATGGATCTAGAATTTGTTCTTCTTCTTGACTTCCCTCTATAGGACCTCCGTTTGCCTTTTCTAAAAGTGCTATAACTTCTACATCAATATCATTTTGGAGATACTGTGGTTTGTATGCTATCTTGATTTTTTTATCAATTGAACCCACCTCGGGTTTTTCTGCTCCTGCAATCATTCTCATCATTGTTGTTTTTCCAAGAGCATTTGCGCCCATTATGCCCAAAACTTCTCCTTTTCTTATTTTTCCAGGTTCAATTGAGACTGAAAATGAATCAAATTTTTTCTCTAGTTTTGGATAATTTACAATCTCGGTACCTTCTTGGAAAATATCTGTAGCTGATGATGATACATCCATAGAAAATTTCTTCTCTCTAAATCTAACATTTTCATTTGGTAAATACCCATCAAGGAAAACATTGATTCCTATTTTGGTTGATAAAATATTTGAAACAATTCCATATGCTGTTGGTTCACCATATAGTACCTCAATGTAGTCACTAAGGAAATCAAGTAATGTTAGATCATGCTCTACAACCATTACACTTTTTCCAATTTTTGCTAATCCTTGAATTACTCTTGCAACACCTGTTCTTTGAAATACATCATTGTATGATGAAGGTTCATCAAAAAAATAAAATTCTGTATCTTTTGATGCCGCAGCAGCTACTGCAATTCTTTGTAGTTCTCCTCCACTAAGTTCTTTCAAACTTTGCTCCATGGAATTTTGCAATCCTAATTCTCTAACTAATTCTCTAGTTACCCCCCTTTCATCATATTTATCCAGTAACTCATTTCCTGTACCGTCAAATGCTTCTGCAAGATGATGAATTTGTTGTGGTTTTATTGATGCACGAATTTCATTTTTTTCAATTTTTTGAAAATGTTGTTTTAATTCAGTTCCACTATAATGTTTAAAAATTTCATCCCATTCTGGTGGATTTTCATATCTTCCAAGATTTGGTTTTAGTTTTCCAGACAATATGTTGACTACTGTACTTTTCCCCATTCCATTTCTTCCAAGTAGTCCAACGACTTCTCCTTTTCTTGGGGTTGGTAATTTGTATAATCGAAAAGAGTTTGTTCCATACTGATGAATTTTATCCGTAGCTAATTCACTTGCTAAATTAACAATTGTTATTGCATCAAATGGACATACTTTGACACATATTCCACATCCATTACAAATATCCTCATCGATTTGTGCTTTTTTTGATTCTTCATTAATTGTAACACATTCTGCGCCTGATTTGTTAACTGGACAATATTTTATACATTCTAACCCACATTTTTGGGGCTGGCATAAATCCTGGTCCAATACTGCAACTCTGTGTGTCATAGTTGTAATTCGGTATTTTCTTTGCTTTATACCTATTTTGAGTTGATTTCAAATCTGTCGTTACCTTAATACATTAGAATTATGATATGATTTTCAAGCCGGCCATAGCGTCAGGGTGCGACCTAATCCCATTCCGAACTTAGAAGTCAAACCTGATAGCGCTGTTGTGTTACTAAGATGCGAGAGCTCTTGGGAAGCAACAGTGCTGGCATTTTTCAATTTTCCGACAATCTTTTAATACCTATTTCATTTGATTGAATTGATTTCAATGCCAAATTGTAGTGTTTGTGGAGAAAAATCTGATAATGATATTAGATTACTGAACCACATGATGGAAAAACATGGATGGAGGAATCCAAATGTTAGTACCCCTGATAGAAATAGTCGGGGTTATTGATTTTATAATTTTTGTAAATAATCTAAAATCAATCTTACTCCAAAACCTGTAGCGCCTTTTGGATTGTATGGTTTTTCTTTTGTAGCTGCTCCTTGAGTCCAAGCAACACCTGCAATATCCAAATGTGCCCATGGTGTATCTTTTATTGCACTTTTCAAAAATGCAGCAGCTGTAATGGTTCCTGCTGCTCTTCCTATTCCAACATTTTTGATATCTGCAACATCTGATTTTATCATATCCATATAGTCTTGTGTTAGTGGTAATTCCCAAATTTCTTCTGTTGTCATTTTTGATGAATCTGTAATCTTCTTTGTTAGTTGTTTATTGTTTGATACAATTGCAGC
>JABGZU010000028.1 GCA_018674605.1 Candidatus Nitrosopumilus sp. | reverse complement strand
TCAATGACAATGTCTCTACATTTACTGATTTGAACAAAAACATTATCCAATCTTGGATTAATGCATTCACTCCAACAAGAAACTAGAGTGATTTTTTTTCTTTTTATTTTATTTGTAAAACAGACTCTTTGCAGCTGCATTGATAATTTCACTATCTATGTTGTGTAAACTTTGTGCAATTATTGCAATCTCATCTTGGTTCACTGCATGATTTATTGTCAAGTATACTGTAAACATTGGAATATACACCATTAGTTGTTGCATCTTCTCTCGCATGATGTGGATGTATGTTGTTTTACCATATGTCTCATCAAAATGCTCTCGTCTGGTTCTTCTTGAACTGACCTGATAGTAAAATAGTACTCTGTCTGCATCTGGCTCATTTGGTGTACTAGCTGCAGCTGCCTTATCTAACACTACATGTCCTTCTAAATCAATTAATCCTAAATGCTCAATTCCTGAATGGATTTCAAAAATATGTTTTGCTAGTTCGTTAATTTCTGTAGTTGTCATGAATTCATTTACTTTTACTAGTATAAAATTAATTGTATCTTTGAGAAATTATTAATTTACAATAACTGATTTTACATTAACAAATTCTTTGATTCCATAGTCTGATAATTCTCGTCCTATGCCTGAATTTTTTACTCCACCAAATGGAACACGTGGATCTGAAATTACCATGGAATTAATGTACACCATTCCTGCATCTATGTCCTTTGCCAAATTATTCTCAATGGCATATTTTTCAGACCAAATACTAGAACCTAATCCAAATTCTGTATCATTGGCAATCTTAATTGCTTGTATTGGATTTTTAACTGAAATAATTGGAGCAACTGGGCCAAATACCTCTTCACGTGATACTGACATTTCTGGCTGTACATTTGTGAGAACAGTAGGATTAAAGAAAAATCCTGTTCCACTTGGAGCATCTCCGCCAGTTAAGATTTTTGCTCCCACACTAGTTGAGTCACTAATTTGTTTTGCAATAACTTCACGAGAATTTCCACGAACAAGTGGACCAATTGTAGTTTTTGGATCAAGTGGGTCTCCAACAATTTGTTTTTCAACATGTTCTTGGAATTTTTTTGTAAATTCTTCTAAAACCTCTTCTGCAACAATGAATCTTTTAGCTGCAATACAACTTTGACCATTATTGAGAAATCTTGATGCCACTCCAATTTCTGCTGCTTTATCAACATCTGCATCTTTTAGTACCACAAATGGATCACTTCCACCTAATTCTAAGATAAATTTATGTAAATTTTGACTGGCAATTTCTGCAACACGTTTACCTGCTCTTGTACTTCCTGTAATGGATATTGCATCCACGGGTGCTTGTGCAAGTGCTTCACCTACTGTATAATTTCCAACTAAATGTCTAAAGACTCCTTTTGGAAATCCAGCTTCCTCAATTACATGTTGTAGTGTATTTCCTGATAATGGACATACACTAGAGTGTTTTAAAACAACAGTATTACCTGCAAGCATTGCAGGTAGACAAAATCTGAGTGCTTGCCAAAATGGAAAATTCCAAGGCATAATACATCCAATCACTCCTAGAGGATCAAAACGGACATAGCTACTTTTAGCACCAGTGTTTAATTCTTCATGTTCTAAAAATTTAGGACCATTATCTGCAAAATATTCACATACCCAACTACACTTTTCAACCTCTGCAAGAGATTCTCTGATTGGTTTTCCCATTTCATTTGTAATAATGGTTGCAAACTCTGTTTTTCTAGCATGTAAAATGTGACCTAAAGATCTTAGCAGTTTTGCTCTTTCAGAAATATCAATTTTTTTCCAAATTGAATTAAAAACCATTCTTGAATCTTGAACTTCATCTTTAACTTGTTCAACTGGAATGGCATCATACTCTGCAAGAACTTCTTCAGTTGCAGGGTTTACTGTAGTAATTTTCATATCTATTGTAATATTTTTTTAAAATTTATGTATTGTGTATTATACCTATAACCTTGAATTTGTAGAGTTTGAAATATTTTATAGAT
>JABGZU010000071.1 GCA_018674605.1 Candidatus Nitrosopumilus sp. | reverse complement strand
CTTTTTGAATTTAATTATCCCAAGTTTTAGTATTTGTTCTTTTAAATTTACTTTTGTCTCTCCTAGAATGTTTTGCTTTATAATTTATTAAAACTAACCCACTAGCCCAGATAACTCCATTAATTATTAGAATTGGCAATAATGCTTCCTTTGGTAAATAATTACTCATTACTAAAATAATGATTCCAGTAATTGTTGATGGAATTAGTAAAGATAAACCAATACGTCTATTGTTCAATAACCCTCAAATTTTTCTATTAACTTAAGCGTATTGACTAAAAGAATTCAAATTTATTACATTTTAAAATATATGTACACAAGAGTATGGTGAAACATTGATTTTTTCTTATCGGAGCATGGTTATTCTTGTAATTGGCGGGCTAACAGCTGGTACGATTTTATCTATATTGAAATAACTATCTTATTTTGATTTTATTACTAACTTGTTATTGTGAGTAGTATTGCTCCAATAATTATGATCATTATTCCTAAAATTAGGCCTTTAGAAATCATAATAGCCTATTTTTTAGAAAATATCTAAATCTATCTGAGAAATACTGGACATTTTTACTATCTGCCATACTTTCATTCTTATTTTCCATCATAATCGCTTATTTTTAGTATTTTTTCTTGAATGCTGAGCTGTTCATAGTATTTTGCACAGAGAAAACATAAAATTCCTATGTCTTGATTTTTTGTTATACTTTGATTGAATATATTGAAAAAAAATACATCCAAAAAAATTCTGTAGAAAAACGAGATTATCAAATTAATCTTGCAAATCAAGCAATGTTGGAAAATTGTATTGTAGTTTTACCTACTGGTCTTGGAAAAACTACTATTGCGTTACATGTGATTGCAGAATACCTATCAAAAAAATCTAACAGAATTTTATTTTTGGCACCCACTCGAGTTTTAGTCAATCAACATTTTGATTTTTTAAAACAAAATCTACTGCTTGATGATATTACATTGATCACTGGAGAAGATACGGTTGAAAAAAGAACTGATCTTTGGAATAGTCAAATAATTTGTGCTACTCCTGAAGTTGCTAGAAACGATCTAAATAAAAAAATTGTTTCTCCAAATCAATTTAGTTTGATAATTTTTGATGAAGTTCATCGTACCACTGGGGATTATGCATATTCTAGTATTGCTGAACATTTTGAAAATTCAACTACTCGGATTTTAGGTATGACTGCAACACTTCCAAGTGAACAAGAAAAAGCAACTGAAATTTTAACAAAGCTTAGAATTTCAAGTGTTGCTGAACGAACTGAAAATAGTCCTGATGTAAAACCATACATTCAAGAAACTAATACTGAATGGATTAATGTTGAACTTCCACCTGAATTAAAATCCATCCAAAAATCACTGAAATTAGCTTTAGATGAGAGATATGATCTTCTTAGAAAAAATGGTCTTAATTTGAATAATCAACAATCCCTTTCAGCCTTACTTCGTATGAGGCCTTTTGTATTAACTAAAAATAGAAAATCTGCAAAACCTCTTTTTTCTGGAATCCGAATCCATTATGCTCTGAATATTCTTGAAGCACATGGTGTGACTCCTTTTTTAGAATTTTGTAAACGTGCACAAGCAAAAAAGGGTGTAGGCGTTAAAGATTTGTTTGAACTTGATCCTAATTTTACTAAAGCATTAACCCTTGCAAAAGAAGCACAATCTCATGGTATTGAACACTCAAAAATTCCAAAATTAAAAGAAATTTTGAATTCTGTTCCTGGAAAGGCTCTAATTTTCACTAGTTATCGTGACTCTGTAGATATGATTTTCAATAAACTGTCTGAAATGGGAATCTCTGCCGGAATTTTAATTGGAAAAGCTGGGGATACTGGATTAAAACAAAAAAAGCAAATTGAAGTTGTCCAAAAATTTAGAGATGGTGAATTTAAAGTATTGATTGCAACTCGTGTTGGTGAAGAGGGACTGGATATTGCTGAAGTTAACCAAGTAATTTTTTATGACAATGTTCCAAGTTCGATTAGATTCATTCAACGAAGAGGTAGAACTGGTCGAAAAGATACTGGTAAGTTGGTTGTGTTAATTGCTAAAAATACTATTGATGAGACATACTATTGGATTGGTAAACGAAAAATATCTGCTGCTAAATCCATGGGAACTAAAATGACTAAAATATTGGAAAAAAATAAAGGCCATAATTCTTCTGAAAAAACTGGTCTTGATGCTTTTATCTAACTATTATATTTTTTACAAATTTTTTCAATGATTTTTTGTTTTTTTTGTATTACTTGATTTTTCATTCTTGATTCCAAATGATGTATGCTGCTATTTTTTGCAATTAGCAAATTCTCTAATCTAATGTCATACTGATTTTCTAGAAAATTTTTTACTCCTTGTGATCCTCCCTCTAATTCTAAATTATCAAATGCATCTATTGCTAAGTTACTGATGGATTTTTCTAAATATTCTAAAATATTGCTTAAATTTTTTTCAGTTAAGACTGCCATTTTTATTTAGATTTTGTTACCCTAATCGTTTAATGATATGGTATCCAAATTCTGTTTTTACTGGTTCAGATATCTCCCCAATTTGTAATTTAAATGCGACATCCTCGAATTCTTTTACCATTTGTCCTTTTGTAAAATACCCTAAATCTCCTTCTTTTTTTCCACTGGGACATGTGGAAACCTCTTTGGCAACTGTTCCAAATTTTTTACCTTTTTTAATTTCTTCTAGTAATTGTAAAGCTTGACTTTGTTTTTCAATTAAAATATGGGCACATTTTATTTTGTTTGACATTTCTATTTTTCCAAATCATCCAATATGATTATTCGTATACCATCAAATCTTTTTCTTCTAACAATGCATGTATTTGGTGAACTGAACGGTGAATTTCTTTTTCAAGTTTAGCACCAACACAAACTAATTTTCCTGATGCAAAAATCAAGATTACTGTTTTTGGATCAAGCATTCTGTGAATCAATCCTGGAAATTGCTCTGGCTCGTACATACTTCTTGGTAATGTTCTTGCTGCTTGTT
>JABGZU010000029.1 GCA_018674605.1 Candidatus Nitrosopumilus sp. | reverse complement strand
GAAATACAAACTAAATCAGGTGAATCAATTTCCCTTTCAGAAATGTTTGTTGAAGATGATTCAGGTCAAATTTGGGTAAAGGGATGGAGAAATCAAGCAAAATTAATTGATAAATGTGAATTAGGAGAAATTATTTCCATTACCGGATTAAATACTAAATTAAATAATTTTGGAGAAGGCAGAATAGAATTATTCTTAACGGCACATTCAAAAATTATTAAGAAAAATTAAGAATTATCATCAGAAATACCTGATGCGGTTATTGTATAAGAAAAAAATTCTTTGTTAAAAGATGAATAAATTTCTCCATTAAATGATGATGAATTTTTAAAAAGATGAATTTTGATATGTGTAAAAAGATCAATAGCACTTGCCATATTTTCAACCTCTTTCCCATCCATGTTTCTAATCATATTAGTAACTACAATAGGAATTTTATTAGTAACTGCATAAAGTGATAATTCATACATATATTTCATAAATAAAGAATTTTTTTCAAATATAGATTGATTATTTTTATATTCATAAGAAAATAAATCAGTAATATTATCAATTACAATTAAAGAAAAATTGTTTTCTTGTAGATTTTTAATTGAATTAATTTGTTCTGAGGTATTTGTTATTCTAGATACAATAATCTTATCAAGGAAATTAAAATCTACATTAGATTTTTTTTGAATTTCTAATATTCTTTCAGGTCTAAATCCACCTGTGGTATCCAAATACAAAACCTTTCCACCATTTTTAATTGAATTAATCGATAATTGTAATAGTAGCTGAGTTTTTCCAGTTCCATTTCCTCCAAAAATATCGACAATTACACCATTAGGAATTCCTCCAAACAAAAAACGATCTAATTTTAGTAAACCAGTAGAAATCATCGTATACAATTAATAGAAATACAAGAAAAAATTTAAAGAATGTTAATTTGAACAAAAGGGATAAGGCTTTTATGCTGGCAAATAGGATTTCAAATTAAGTAAGTATTATGTCCCAACCAAGTAGTGCAAAAAGACCATTAACAGTTCTTCAAAAAAGTACAAAAAAGAAAGTCACAGTTAGACTGAAGAATGAAGTGGAATACAAAGGAAAAATGGACAATGTTGATTCATACATGAATTTGATAATGACAGATGCAGAAGAAATCCACGATAGTAAAACTATTGCAAACTATGGCAGAGTAATCGTGAGAGGAAATAATGTATTATTTATCAAATTAGAAAATGAACTTTAGTTAAATTAAGAGTGGTTTTATGACCAATAATTTTCTATTTACATCAGAATCAGTAACAGAAGGTCATCCAGATAAGATATGTGATAATATTTCAGATGCATTTTTAGATGAATATCTAAAACAAGATCCAAATTCAAGAGTGGCCGTAGAAACAATGGTAACTACAGATTTTGTAGTAGTTTCTGGTGAAGTTACATCTAAAGCAGTTTTTGATAAAAAAGCTCAAGAAGAATTAGTTAGAAAAACCATTAGAGAAATTGGATATGATGATAAAGAATTGATGTTTGATGGAGATACTTGTAAAGTTGATCTAAGATTACATTCACAAAGTCCAGATATCAGTCAAGGGGTAACAGCTACTGAAGAAAAAGAACAAGGTGCAGGAGATCAAGGATTAATGTTTGGCTATGCAACAAATGAAACTGAAGAATTAATGCCTATGCCAATCTTATTAGCTCACAAACTTATTCAAAAATTATCAGAAGTTAGACGAAATAAAATATTACCATGGGTAAGACCAGATGGTAAATCACAAGTTTCAGTGAAATATGAAAATAATAAACCAACAAAAATTGAAACGGTTGTAATCTCAACACAACATGCACCAGAAATATCTCAAGAAGAGATTTCAAATGAGATTATTGATAAAGTAATCAAACCAGTTTTAGGTAATCTTTGGGATGATAAAATTAAAATTTACATTAACCCTACAGGGAAATTTGTAATTGGAGGACCTCATGGGGATGCAGGTTTAACTGGAAGAAAGATAATTGTTGATAGTTACGGAGGATTTGGAAGACATGGTGGTGGAGCTTTTTCAGGAAAAGATCCATCTAAAGTAGATAGATCAGCATGTTACATGTGTAG
>JABGZU010000107.1 GCA_018674605.1 Candidatus Nitrosopumilus sp. | reverse complement strand
TTCGTCTGTAATTAAAAAAGACAAACCTTTCAAGTCTTCCCAAGTTAAATTAGATTTTGAAGTATTCATAATTAGAATAACATAATTTTACATTTAAAGAACATGAATGATTTGTACTTTTCTTTACACAAATCATATTCAATTAGAGGGATTTTTCTTCATCACCACAATGAATACATCTTTTCATGGATAGTACCTCAAACCAAGCATAGTGATGAGCAAATCCTTCTTTACAACTCATAGAGCATGAAATTGATGTGGTGTAGTAATCAGGGTATCTATCAAATAATGTATCGATCAAGGTGTAGAATCTATGAATAATAATTCATATACGAAAAAAAATCAAACAACACATGGATAAACACAAACCATCAGATGAAATGATTAAAGATTTGGATAATTTATTATCAAAATTAAACGGTATGGAGATTGTTGCATCAGATGAGCATCAAAAAAATTCAGTTAAAGTCATGAGAGCATTAGTGGAAGGACAAATGCATTCAATTAATGAATTTCAGCATTTGAAAAAAGCAATAGATTTACTAACTTTACAATTATTTGATGTGCAAAATAAAGTTAAGAATTAAGCCTAGTGTCGCTTAACCCACAACTAATACAGCGATAAAGACTAGATTTTTCAAGAGTTTTTTCTAAATTCATTTTAGAACCACAATCAAGACAAGTAATCTTTTGAGAATCCAGAGCATTATCATCAGAAACACGAACAGTATAGTCAGGGGTGGGTTTAGCAATATCATCGGAATTACAATGTGGTTTGTATTGAGATAATATTTTACGAATGACATTAATTCTTTTTTCATCAGGAGATTCAAACAAAGGTAAAATTGCAAGATACAAGGATTGTTCAGAACCAGATTGTTTAATCCAACATTTGAACTGTTTATGAGAAGTAAAAAATGATTTATCGTCAGTTTTTTGACAATCACCGACATAAACTATATCAAATTTATCCTTATTTCTAGACAAAATCAAGAAAACTAATTTTTCCATAGGTGGACCCCATTCAGTAATAGGAATAGGTCCAAGAAACTCATATTGTAAAATTTGAATGCTCAATGAATGTAGTACATAGTACTGTCTTTTCTTTTTATCGGAGAATATAGACCAAAATTAAGATCTATTAATTAAATTCAGACTTGAAAAGATTAAATTCAAGAGTTATTGATTTCACGTAAATGAAAGATCCTAAAAATTTGAGACAAGTAGGGTATTCTATGATTCTAGTTTCAGCTAGTTTAATAGCAATTCTAGCAATAGGCATAGCAATAGGCGAGGATGTTTTATTTGCAGATAACATTTCAAGAAACAATACAGCCCATTTTGATGAATGCAAAGCAAATGATTTCAAAACAGAAGGTTGTGAAATATACTGGGATAGAATTAACAATAAAATCTCAGGAATTTATGTAGATTTAGACAACTAATTAGTTACGGTAAATAAAAAATCTAAAAACTATTTTTGATTTCATTAGCACGATTTTGATATAATTGTGCTTGAGGGACATCATCTAATTCGTTTAGATAGATATCAGCAAGTTGTTGAAATGGATAAAAATCACCAGGTGAGAGTGTAGATATTTTTTTTAAGCATTCAATTTTTTTTTCAGTATTTGAAATTTCAACATAACAGGTGTATAATTTAGTAAGAATTGTACAATTATCAGGGTTTTGTTCAAATTGTTTTTTTAATTGTATTATTTTATTTTCAGCATTTTTAATAGATTCAGGATTAGAAGTACTTTGTTTTAACTCAATACTTTTTTTAATTTTATCTAACAACCCCATACAAAAAGAAAGATAATACTAGAAATTAAGAATATTGATTTTGTAAATTCTAAAAATAAAACCTAATATCCATTTGTAAAATCAGAGATCATGTTCTTGTCTTTAGTAAGTTTATTCATAGCATAAAATGCCCCACCTACAATTCCAGCTTGGTAAAAAGTATATAAAAATACACCAGAAGATGTAGGATCAGATTTTGTGAAACTTAAAACAAGAATAGTAACAAAGACAAAAGTACCAACAGAAGATACAAGTCGGTTTAAGAATCCATTATCCAGACCTACAATTCTTTTTGTAGCAGCTGCCATTAATGCAATACTACTAATTATAAGAAAAGTGGCACCACCATTTGCCATAACAAAAACATGGAGATAGGTCAACAATCCATCTTCAAAAATAGATACTTCAGGCATTACACT
>JABGZU010000097.1 GCA_018674605.1 Candidatus Nitrosopumilus sp. | reverse complement strand
TACACCAGCAGGAGGAATCATCCAAAATGCAATTGCATTAAGTTTTGGATATGCCATATCCTTGTATCTAACCATAATTGGAACGTAATAGTTACCAACAGCTGATGCAAATGGAATAATGAATAAGAAAATTAATGTTGTACCGTGAACCGTGAAAATTCTGTTAAAGGTCATAGCATCTCCAATAATTTGAGATCCTGGGAAGAATAATTCAGCTCTAATTCCAAGTGCTAATGCACCACCCAAGAACAAGAAGGTAAGAGAAGTGATCAGATAAAGTAAACCGACATCAGTGTGATGTGTTGAAAACATAATTTGCCAAATAGGTCGTGGCTTTTGTAACTCTAAAGTCATTAGTTATTCTCCTCGAATTTAATTTGTGATAAAAGCGTTGTTAAGATTTTCATGATGTTGGCTCCGTAACGTAAAGTGTTCCTCTCATGTTATAGTGAATTAATCCACAATATTCTCTACATTGAATATCATGCTCACCAACTTTATCTGGTGCAAACCATACAGTGTTAACTCTACCAGGAATTGCATCAAGCAAAACAACATAGTCGTGAATGTTAAAAGCATGATTAACGTCTTTTGAGATAATATCAAACTTGTATGCTTTACCAACTTCAACATGAAGCTCACCAATTTCTTTTGTTCCATCCTCATGTTCAAACGTCCAGAACCACTGTTGTCCTGTTACAATAATTGTTTCAGCATCTTCAGGAACATGTTCAACAAGTCTTTCTGCTTCCCATGCTTCTGCACCTACCCAACACATCAATGCAATGACGACTGCAATGTAAACCCATTCTGGCCAATTAGAATGTCCAGACATTTCTACCAGTCAGTGCCCTCATAGGCAGTAGGTTTTGCTTTTGGATGAGATTCTCTAAATCTCCAACATTGCCAAATCATTGTACCTGAAACTACAGCTCCAACAGTAAATGCAACGGTCATTAATTTATAAAATAAATTCCAAATTACTACTCTACGATCAAGATATTCTCCAGGTTCATCACCTGCAGCAAATGCAAAGTCCGCAGCTGGTAACAGTACCAATACAGCCATTGCAATTAGAAATCCAAAGATCATCTTCATAGCGTGTGAATGAAGTCGCCTACAAATTCTATTTAAGGGTTTTCAAGATTATTGATTACCAATTATGATCAAATCGAGAAGGATGCATCACATTAATTCCTGAAAGAGAAAATTTGCGATCTTTTTCTCTAAAAATATTAAGAGATGCATTAGCGATTATCAATTCAAAAAGATTGGTAGCAGACAAATCAACTATAGTTGAAAGCATTGCTTTGATCGGATCCATATGAGTAACTAAGACAACATTTCCATCAGGATGTTTTTCAAGTACATTATCAACTATAGATAAAACTCTTTTTTTGACATCAGCAAAAGTCTCTACACCATTATGAGCAATTTCCAAGTCTCCATTATAGAATTTCATAAACACATTTCCATTGCTAGTAAAAATTTCATCGTAGGGAACACCAGTAAATTTACCCATATCAAGTTCAATAAGACGATCATCAATTGTAACATCAACAGAATTGTGTTTTCCAACAATTTCAGCAGTGTGTTGTGCTCTTTGAATAGGACTAGAATAAATTGCAGAAATATTCATGTGTGCTAATAGTTCAGCAGTTGCTTCAGCTTGTTTAATTCCTGTATCAGTTAATGGAAAACCAGGAGTTCTACCAGCCAATACTCTTTCAACATTGTTTTTTGCCTGACCATGTCTAAGAAAAATTATTTGACCCAATTGATCGAAATTCAAATAGAGATAATAATAACATTCTCAGGTAATTAATCATGAAAGTTGGAATTATTGGTGGAACAGGCGGAATGGGAAAAGGTTTTGCACTAAGATGGTCACAAAATCATGATGTTATAATTGGTTCAAGAGATGCAGTTAGAGCATCAGAGTCAGCTGTAGAATATACAAAGATTGCAAAAGAATCTTTTGGAGACATTAAAGGAAGCATTTCTGGAAATGACAATGTATCAGTTGCAAAAGATAGTGATGTGTTAATTTTATCAATTCCATATGACAATATTGATTCAGTATGTTCTGGAATTTTATCTGAAATTAAAGATACGTGTGTTGTTGTATCCCCAATTGTACCAATGACAAAAACAGATGTTGGTTTTGAATGTGTTTCAATTAAAGAGGATAAACCATTTTCATACAAACTAGTATCAAATCATATGAAAGATAAATCAAAACTTGTATCAGCATTTCACGTAATTTCTGAAAAAAAATTAATCAATCCTACACTAGCATTAGATTATGATATCTTTGTTTGTGGGGATGATAAGGAATCAGTCCAAGTTGTAAATAGTTTAATTGATGAAATCAAAGGATTAAGATCAATTTACTTGGGACCAATAGAGTTATCATATCTTGCAGAAATGTGTACTCCATTGCTACTTAATGCAATGATAAGAAACAAAATTAAAAATCCAGGTATCAAAATCATCTAAGACAATTTAGGCATCATGAGTCACGAATACCAAAGACGGGGTAAAAATTGGTTTACAGCAATTGGTTTAATGTTTTGTATAATGGCAACAATTGTTTTAATTCAACAATTATTGATATGGGGACCAGAATTTGTAGAAGATTTCCTATTTAATGATGAGATAACAAATGAAAAAGTTTCAATGACAATGCTTGTTTTTGGGATTTTTATGATAGCGTTAGGATTTAGAAAGTATGAACAAAAGAGATGAATTTCTAAAAACACAAAAAATTTTACGATTATGTACTATTGATAAAAATGAATTTCCACACATTACACCTGTATGGTATTCATACAGTGGAGGGAAAATCCACATAGGGACAGATACCAACAGTCAAAAAATAAAAAATCTGCAAAAAAATAATCATGTATCATTTTGTGTAGATGTTGGAGTTAATTCCCCAGACATATACGGAGTAATGGGAAAGGGGATAGCCAACATTATTTTGGAAATTCCCAAAACAAAAACAATTGCAAAAAAAATACTTTTGAAATATTTTAAAACATTAGAAAATAAATCTGCAAAAAAATTACTTGATGATACAGATTGTATTATAGAAATAATTCCAGAAAAATTTTCAGTTTGGAGTTACTAACTAACAAATTCTTCAATTTTATTCATTGCAGAATCTAATATTTCAAGACTAGGCAAATAAACAAGTCTAAAATGTCCACTACCATATTGTTTTCCAAATCCAGAACCATGAACAGTTAGTACTCCTTTTGATTCCAATAATTTTGTAACAAATTCTTTATCAGTACCAAATCGATTATCTTCAATTTTTGGAAATGCATAAAATGCACCTTTTGGATTTGGACAAGAAAGTCCAGGCATTTCATTAAGACGTTTTACAACCAAATCTCTATGTTTTTTTATTTCAGAAACAAAATCATTTATGTAATTTTGAGGTCCACGAAGAGATTCTAAAGCAGCATGTTGTACTGGAAGACTAGTAGCAATTCTTACTCTGGCAAGTTTAGGAAGATGTTCACGTAAGGATTCAAGTTGAGG
>JABGZU010000082.1 GCA_018674605.1 Candidatus Nitrosopumilus sp. | reverse complement strand
CGAGAAAAAAATTCCTCGATTTGAAGTTTCAGATTAGATATATATTAACCCGAACATGATTTTTTTCAGTTTGTGTATATTATTTACTATTACATTTAATGTTAGATCTGGAGGCTTCTTAAATGGCAATTAAGAAAAATCAAGTCTTAGTACCTGATCATATCTATGTTCCAAAACATGAAATTATTCCTAAATCTGAAGCTGAAGAAGTTTTAAACAAGTACAATTGTAAACCAACTGAATTACCATTAATTTTTGTAAATGATCCTGCAATTATGGGACTTGGTGTAAAACCAGGTGACATGATAAAAATTACTAGAAAAAGTCCAACTGCTGGTGAGAGTCTTTACTATCGATACGTGGTGGAGATTTAGATTTGGTTCATTCATCTAACAAACGTTGGCCAATAATTCAAGATATTTTAAAACGAGAAGGTATTGCACGTCAACATCTCAACTCTTTTGATGAATTTTTAGAAAAAGGACTACAAAGTATTATCAATGAAGTTGGACAAATTGATATTGAAAATGCAGAATATCCATATAAAATTCAATTAGGAAAAGTTAAACTTCAACAACCACGAATGATGGAACTTGATGGTTCTATTACTCATATCACACCAGCTGAAGCACGATTGAGAAATGTTTCTTACTCTGCACCTGTAATGATGGAAGCTAGTGTTATAGAAGATGGTAAAATTTTGGAATCTAGATTTGTTCATATTGGTGATGTACCAGTAATGGCAAAATCAAATGCATGTATCTTAAGTAATTTTTCTAATCCAAAATTAATTGAACATGGTGAAGATCCAAATGATCCTGGTGGCTATTTTATCATTAATGGATCTGAAAGAGTAATTGTTGGATTGGAGGATCTTTCTTACAATAAAATTATTGTTGATCGAGAAACTGTTGGTGGCAATATTGTTTTCAAAGCTAAAGTATATTCATCAATTGTTGGTTATCGTGCAAAATTAGAACTTGTAATGAAAAATGATGGATTAATTGTTGCTAGAATTCCTGGTTCTCCTGTTGATATTCCCGTTGTAACTTTAATGAGATCTTTAGGATTAGAATCTGATAAAGAAATTGCTGCAGTTGTTTCCTTAGTTGATGATCTTCAAGATGAACTTGAAGGATCATTTGAAAAAGCAGGAGATGTTCCTACATCTAAAGATGCTATTGTTTACATTAGTAAAAGAATTGCACCTGGAATGTTAGAAGAATTTCAAATTAAACGTGCTGAAACATTACTTGATTGGGGTCTATTACCTCATTTGGGTAAACATCCTGAAAATAGAAAAGAGAAAGCACAATTCTTGGGTGAAGCAGCTTGTAAATTATTAGAATTAAAACTTGGTTGGATTACCCCTGATGATAAAGATCATTATGGAAATAAGGTAATCAAGTTTGCAGGACAAATGCTTGCAGATTTGTTTAGAACTGCATTTAGAAATTTAGTTAGGGATATGAAATATCAATTAGAGCGTTCTGGTCAAAAACGTGGAATTAATGCAGTTGCAGCAGCTATACGTCCTGGAATTATTACTGATAAACTAAACAATGCTATTGCAACTGGAAACTGGGGTCGTGGACGTGTTGGTGTTACACAATTACTTGATAGAACTAACTATCTTTCAACAATTAGTCACCTTAGAAGAATTCAATCCCCTCTTAGTAGAACTCAACCAAACTTTGAAGCAAGAGATTTGCATGCTACCCACTTTGGAAGAATTTGTCCTAGTGAAACACCTGAAGGCTCAAACTGTGGTTTGGTAAAAAATCTTGCATTATCTGGAATTATCTCTGTAGATGTTCCTTCTGAGGAAATCGTTGAAAAATTATATGATCTTGGAACAGTACATTTCTTTGAAGCAAAAGATGATTTGAAAAAAGATGGAACTAGAATATTTGTTGATGGTCGTTTAATTGGATATGCTAAAGATGGACTTGAGTTAGCTGAATCTCTTAGAGATCTTAGAAGAAATTCAAAAATTCATCCTCATGTTGGAATTTCATTCCATAAATCAGACATTGAAGGTTCCACAAGAAGATTATATGTAAATAGTAATGCTGGACGAGTTTTAAGACCGTTGATAATTATTAAAGATAACAAACCATTGTTAACTCAAGATCTTTTGGATAAAATTTCTAAGAAATTACTTTCTTGGACTGATCTTTTGAGAATGGGTGTTTTAGAAATGATTGATGCTAATGAAGAAGAAAATTGTTATGTTACATTAGATGAAAAGGATGCCAAGAAACATACTCATCTTGAAGTATTCCCACCATCAATTTTAGGTGCAGGTGCTTCTAT
>JABGZU010000031.1 GCA_018674605.1 Candidatus Nitrosopumilus sp. | reverse complement strand
CAAAAGTTCCAATGCCAGAACTTCCACCCATTATCAAAACTATTTGTCCAGGTTGAATTTTTGCTCTGCCAACTAACATGTGCCATGAAGTTAGTAATGTCATTGATGCAGCTGCTGCATCATCATAAGAAACTCCTTCTGGGATTTTCATTACATTAACTTCGGGTAAATGTGTAAATTCACAATATCCACCCCAAAGAGGTCCAGTTTCAAAACCCCAGATACATCTTTTTTTACAATCAAACTCTCTACCATCAGTACAGGCTTTACAAACTCTACATGACATATTTCCATGTGATACTACCCTATCTCCAACTTTGATATTTTTAACATCCTCACCAACTGCGATAACTTCACCTGCAGCATCTGTTCCAGAAATATGAGGTAACGGAATTGCCAAAGGTTTTCCGCGCATACCCCAAATATCATCATAATTTAGTCCTGCAGATATAACTTTGAAAACAACTTCATCAGAACGGGGTTCAGGATTAGGTAAATTTTTGATTTTTAAAATTTTAGAAAAATTATCATCAGTGGTATATTCATCATAAACTAGTGCCTTCATAATTATTTTCTAATTTTTAGAGATATATGATTTATCAGGATCTTTGCACCATAAACAATTATAATCATAACAAGAAAAATTAGATTATGTCAGAAAATTCAGTATTTCCAGGAGATAAAATAGCATCTATTGAAGAATACGAAGCAGGACATAATGCTTTTGATGATGGAGACATGGTTAGAGCATCTACAGTAGGGGAGAGAAATATGGATAAAGAAACACGAATGGTTGATGTGAATCATCCAAAACTTCTATCAATTCCAAGAGTAGGGGACACCATAATTGGAACAGTTGCAGCAGTAATGTCATCTATGATTGCAGTTTCAATTGATTACATTAATGGAAAACCAACTACCTCAAAGGTAGAATGTATTTGTGGAACACGAAATATGAGAATAAGAAACGTAGCACTAGTTAACGATATAGTGTCATTGAAAATTGTTGCTCATCTTAATGGAACAATTCATGCAGTAATGGATGAGCGAGAATTTGGAATCATATTTACAAAATGTAGAAAATGTGGAGGTAAAGTTGTCACAAAGTCTGCAGATGCCATTAAATGCACAGATTGTTCATGGATTGATGAAAGAAAACTTTCTTCAAACTTTGGTAAAAGTGATTTCGTACATTTAAGAGAATAAAGAAATGACACATGTTTCGTTCCAAGGTGAACGAGGTGCATATAGTGAAGCTGCAGCAAAATCTTTTTTCAATGAGGATGTTAAAACAATCCCATTTTCAACATTTACAGAAATTTTAGAAAACACATCCAAAGATATTACAGAATATGCTGTTTTACCAGTAGAAAATTCATTGGAAGGAAGTGTAGGGGAAAGTTATGATTTATTATATTCAACGGATCTAAATGCTACTGGTGAAATTTATCATAGAATAGAACATTGTTTAATTGGATTGGGAAAAATGGAAGAAGTGGATACAGTATATTCACATCCACAAGCTCTAGGCCAATGTAGAAAATTTATTCAAGAAAACAATATGAAAACAATTCCTACATACGATACAGCAGGTAGTGTAAAAATTATACAAGAATTAAATGAAAAAAAATGTGCATGTATTGCAAGTAAAACAGCTGCTGTGATTTACAATATGCCAATTATTACTGAAAACATTGCAGATAATCTCAATAATTATACAAGATTTTTAATATTATCAAAAAAAGAATCTGCAGAAACTGGAAAGGATAAAACTTCAATTATTTTTTCAATAAAACACGAACCAGGATCATTGTACAGAATTATAGAAAATTTTAATAAAAATAATGTTAATTTAACAAAAATAGAATCAAGACCTACAAAAGCAAATGTATGGGAGTATAACTTTCATGTAGATTTTGAAGGGCATCAAAAAGACATCAAGGTTTTAGAAATGCTAAATAAAATTAAAGAAGAAACACTTTTTATGAAAATTTTAGGATCATATCCTTCTGCAATACTAAGCTAGAAACCTTTTGGTTTTCGTAAAGTAAAACCCAAACTAAACCCAAGAATTACTACTCCCGATGTAATAACCATGAAATCAAAGGTAATTCCAAATGGATCAGGGGTTTGATTGGTGTTAGCTGTAATTTCTAATTCATTACCACCAGTGTTTTGAATCAAAATTTTTGTTTGACCATCTTCTGCATGTGTCCAATCTAAAATCAATTCTTTTTGGTATGAAGTATTCGGAATGTTTAATCCATCACCAGGACTTGAAAGTTGAAGATCAAATGTATCGCCAACAATTATCATATACTGGGGTGCATCTTTAGGTGCAGGAATTGAAAAGGATGCAGAATCACCTGTACTAATAACAAAATCTTCATCCATAGAAACAGTTGGAGCTAAATGTAAAAGTAATGAATAACCACCAAGTAAAATAATAATACTTCCAACAACTAAGCCAATAATAGTTCTAGTTGCTAACATAATAAAATGACTTTAGATACTGTTTAAAAAATTATCTACATTAAAGAAACATCATGAGGCTGGCTTTCTGCAAATCCAGCTCTAGACATTTTAATGAATTCAGCATTTGTTTGCATTTGAGCAATTGTATGTGCACCACAATAACTTAAACCAGAACGTACACCACCAGTGAGTTGTTTTAGAATATCTACAACCGTTCCTTTGTATGGAACCATTGCCTCAACACCTTCTGCAACATAATCATTAAGATCATCATCAAATGATGTAGAACCAGTTTCTTTGGATTTTCTTCCTAACGATGCTGCAAGAGAAGCCATTCCACGGTATACTTTGAAACGTTTTCCATTCTTTGTGAAAACAGTTCCAGGAGATTCATCAGTTCCACCCAACATACTTCCCACCATTACAGTTGAAGCACCAGCTGCTAATGCCTTTGTAGCATCACCAGAAGTTCTAGTTCCACCATCAGAAATTATTGGAATACCATAATCACGTCCAACTTTTGCACAATCCATTACTGCAGTCAGCTGAGGAACTCCAGAACCAGTAATTACTCGAGTTATACAAATTGAACCAGAACCAACACCAACTTTTACTGCGTCAACTCCTGCTTTCATTAAATCTTCAGCACCTTGAGCAGTTGCAATATTCCCTGCAATTAATTCACAATCAGGAAATGCCTTTTTGATATGTTTAACAGTACTAATTGCATTTTCACTATGACCATGTGCAATATCAACAACTAGTGTATCAGCACCTGCTTCTAAAAGAGATTCACTTCTTTCTAGAAAATCACCTTTTACACCAACTGCTGCTCCAACAATAGGACGACCTTTATTGTCTTTTGAGGCATTTGGATAATTAGCGTTATTTGTAATGTCCTTACTGGTAATCAAACCAGTTACAAGTCCAGAGTCATCAATTAAGGGTAATTTTTCAATT
>JABGZU010000033.1 GCA_018674605.1 Candidatus Nitrosopumilus sp. | reverse complement strand
TTAAGAAAAATCTGAAGCCAACTATTTCACATCCTTCACATAGCATAGCAGGTAGGCTTATGCCAGTAACACGACGGGGAGTTTTTTTGACAATTGAATATTGTGTTGGCTTCTAATTCTATTATGGTTACATTTTATAAAAGACTGATCGTTGATCGCTAATTTTGATAAATTATTTAAAATGATACAAAAAGATTGAAAATCCTCTTTGAATAAGAAATTGGATTCCCTTAAGGTCTTAATCTGTCTGGATCTCTTGGATACAAAACTACTTCACGAACATTATCAATACCAATCAATGTAGTCATCAGTCTATCTAATCCCATTCCCCAACCTGAATGTGGTGGCATTCCCCAATCAAATGTTTTAAGATGATCAGTAAATTGTGCCGGATCTAAATCTTGTTCTTTTAATCTCGATTTTAATAATTCTGAATCATGTAGTCTAGTTCCTCCTGATGATAATTCTAGATATCCAAATTGTAAGTCAAATGAACGTGATAATGTTGCATCTTCGTCTTTTTCTCTAATGTAAAACGGTTTTAATTTCATTGGCCAATCAGTTAAAAAGTAAAATCCTGGATGGTTTTTTCCAATTATTCTTAAATGTGCATCTAACAAGTCATCCCCAAATTCTACTTTTTCTCCTGCTTGTTTTAATTCTTCAATACATTGATTGTATGTGATCCTTTCAAATGGTGCTGATGGAATTTCTATTGTATGATCAATCATCTCTTGCTCTTTTTTACAATTTTCAGATGTGAATTTGTACACCTCAATTACTAATGCTTCTAAAACATCCATGACATCTGTATAATCCATGAATGCTGCTTCAATGTCAATACTTGTAAATTCTGTCAAGTGTCTTCCTGTATGTGAATTTTCTGCTCTATAGAAATTTGAAATTTCAAATACTCTTTCTAATCCTATAGTCATTTGTTCTTTATACAGTTGTGGACTTTGAGCAAGATATGCCGTATCTCCAAAATAATCTAATGAAAAAAGATCTGCTCCACCTTCACTTGCACTACCAATTATTTTCGGTGTTGTGATTTCTATGAATTTTTTTTCTGCAAGTGTTTTACGTAATGATTGCAATACATGATGTCTTAATTTAAAAATTGAAGCCGTTTTTTGATTTCTCATATCTAATGCACGGTGATTTAATCTTGTATCGATATTGCTCTCTACTCTTCCAATTGGATCCACTGGCAATGGATGAATAGCTTTACCTAAAACCTCTATCTCTTCAGCTTTGACTTCAAATGCAAAATCTCTAGCTTTGGTCTCTTGAACTATTCCTTTAATGCTTACAACACTTTGACGATTAATTTCGCCCAGATTATCATTTAATTCTCCCTTTACAATTACTTGAGAAATTCCTGATACGTCTCTAAGTGTGATAAATGACATTTTTCCTAATTTTCTTAGATCTTCAATCCATCCTCCCAATACTACTTGTTTTCCGATCAATTCTTCATTTAATTCTGAAATATCATGTGTTTTTCCAAAAATCATACTTATCATTTATCCTCAAACTCTATTTCAATGTCAAGGTTTCGGATATTTTTGACAATTTCTATGACTTTTTTGGTATCTATTGGAAATTTTGGTGTCCATTTACCTGCAACTATTGCTTTAGTTTTTTGTATGCCTTTTGCCCAAACAACATTGATTGCTAGAATTTTTGTTGGGAAAAATAGATCTTCGATAAATTTCTTATCTGTTTCATCTGCTTCTACAAGCCAAATTTTCTCTTTAAATTGATCTTGAAGTAATCTGTATAATGTTCTACTTTGTCTGATTATCATTATGTCGTTTTTTGCTAATGATATAATGAAATTTCCTTGAAATTCTTTACATGAATAAAGTGAAAAATTTTCTATCTCTTTACTTGTTTTTCCAATTCTTGCTAATGTTATTGATGCATCTACATCTGCTTTTGTTAATACACCTGAATCTACTTTCCCCTCGCATTGAGGACATAGTACCGCATTTTTTGCATCAAAACCACAAATTGGAAATATCATTTAAATCGATTTTTTCATTCCAACAATGTTGTTTATATCCCTTAGTGCAAAACAGAAATTCTAGTTTGGATCTAAGAACAACATGACATTTTTATCAATTAACGGATTATTTTCTAGATATGCCTCATCTAAAGGTCCAGTTTATGCTGTAGATGATGTTAACTTTGAATTAGATTCTGGTGAATCTTTGGGTATTGCAGGTGAAAGTGCATGTGGAAAAAGTACTTT
>JABGZU010000034.1 GCA_018674605.1 Candidatus Nitrosopumilus sp. | reverse complement strand
TCCTACACCAGTAATTGTGTAAACGTCTTGAATTGGAGTTCGTAATGGTTTACCAGTTGGTTTTGGCTCTACTGTAAAGTCATCAAATGCTTCAAGTAGTGTTTTACCAGAATACCATGGCATGTTCTCAGTTTTCTTAACCAAGTTATCACCTTTCCATCCAGATACTGGAATGAATGGGACATTTTCTATTTTATAACCAACAGAGCGAACTAATTTTTCACCCTTCTCTTTGGCTGCTTTAAAGGCATCTTCTTTGTATTCAACTGCATCCATCTTGTTGATGGCAACAATAATTTGTTTTACACCTAATGTCTTAAGCAAAAATGCATGTTCTCTTGCTTGTCCACCAGCTGCAGTTGCAGTATCAGTTTCACCTTCTTTTGCTGAAAGTACTAAAATGGCAGCATCTGCTTCAGAAGCACCAGTAATCATATTTTTAATAAAGTCTCTGTGTCCAGGAGCATCAATTAATGTAAAGAAGTATTTGCTAGACTCAAACTTTTGGAAAGCTAAATCTATTGTAATTCCTCTTTCTCTTTCATCTTTAATGTTATCCATAACCCATGCATACTTGAAAGTATCACCTTTTCCGGTCTTCTCGGATTCGGCTCCGTGTGCTGCAATTGTTCTCTCATCTACAACTCCCAAGTCCATTAAGAAATGACCCATAGTTGTAGATTTTCCATTATCAATATGACCTGTTACAATCATGTTTAAGTGTGGTTTAGTTGCCATATCGTGTTCGTATCTGAGGGCATTTATAATTGTATAAATTTTTTCATGAAAAATTATTTTTTTAAATTAATTTTTGATCTGATGACTTGACTAAAAGCACATAAATCAAAGAAGAAAAAAACAGATGTATGAAAATTACAGTTTCAGTTATCAAAGCAGATGTCGGTGGGATCGGCGGACATACAAAACCAAGTGACGGCCTAATCAAAGCAATTAGAGATACCGTTGAAAACTCAGGAGATTTACTTGTTGATCATTACATAGGATATTGTGGGGACGATACACACATCGTAATGACTCACAGACATGGTGTAGATAATGAAAAAATTCACAAATTAGCATGGGATGCATTCATGGCAGGAACTCAAGTAGCAAAAGAAGAAGGACTGTATGGTGCAGGTCAAGATTTGTTAAAAGATTCTTTTTCAGGTAATGTAAAAGGAATGGGTCCAGGAGTTGCCGAATTAGAATTCGAAGAAAGACCAAATGAAGCATTTACTGTTTTTGCAGCAGATAAAACAGAACCAGGTGCATTCAACTATCCAATATACAGAATGTTTGTTGACTCACTAAGCAACACAGCATTGATCGTAAACAAATCTCTTGCAAGCGGAGTAGTGATGAATATTATGGATGTAGAAAAAGCAGAAATTGCAGAATTACGTTTATGGGAAGATAAACCAACAATTGAAGCTGCACTAATGTATCCAGGAAGATATGTTGTTGACTCAGTATACACAAAAGAAGGAGAACCAATTCTCGATGCATCTACAGATAGATTACACAACATTGCAGGCACATATGTTGGAAAAGATGATCCAATTATGTTAGTAAGAACACAAAAGAATTTTCCAGCAACAGAAGAAGTAGGAAGTATGTTTAACAACCCACACTTTGTTGCAGGCAATACAAGAGGAAGTCACAACATGCCATTGATGCCAGTAAAATTAAACTCTGCAGCATCAATCAACTTTTGTATTCCAATTGTAGAAGCACTAGTCTTTAGTATGCATAATGGTAAGTTAGTAGGACCGTTTGATGGATTCTCAACACCAGATTGGGATTATGTTAGAGAAATTGCAACAAAGAAAGCAATTGCAATTAGAAGTCAAGGATTTATCCACCCAGCAACACTTGTACCATCAGAATTAGAATATGCTGAAGGATACAGAGCCAGAATGGATATTCTTGAAACAAAGATGAAACCAATGGCAGACGATAAATCAAATACAGATAGAAAAGAAAATTACGAAGATCCAGATTAATGATCTCGTATATTTTTAATTTTACGAAATAGTTAAATCAAAAAAAGACGTAATCATTTCAAGGTATGATTACCTTACAAAAAATCTTTGATTGGAAAACGTATACGTTTACAATGTTAGCAGTAATTTCGTTTTCAAGTTTTATTGCAGTATTATT
>JABGZU010000035.1 GCA_018674605.1 Candidatus Nitrosopumilus sp. | reverse complement strand
TTTTTCATTAAAGACTCTGTTAAGGTTGCAAGTTCTCTAGAAGCATTTAGAATTCTATTGATCTCATCTTGTAAAACTGCTATGGCCTTTCGTTTTGCTTGAACTTCAAGCTCTCCACTATACATGACAAAAGATAGTAATACTCGTGGTAATTTAAATCCTCTATGATTTTTGATATCTTTCTAGTCTAATTACATCAAATTCTTGTTATGTGCTGATTTATTTTGTCCTTTGTACAGTGAAATCACTTCTTCATTTGTTGATGCATCTTCTGCTATTTTTTCTACTCTAATTTTTCCTGTAAATTTTGGAAACCTCAAAGCTAACCCTGCATCTTTTCTTATTTCATCTCGTGCTGCTCTGTGAATTGGACTAAGAGTAATTTCTGATGCTATTATTTCTATAACTAACTCTGGTTCAAACCAAATCTCTGGCTCCATTTCACTATTGATACGTGGATTTTTTTTAATTGTAATTTTTGGATTTAAAATTTGATATAATTGATCTAAACTTTCATCTGTAAAACCTGTTCCAACTTTACAAATACTTGGAAAAGTATCTGTATTTTCATCATACGTTGCAAGTAATAATGTTCCATAACTTCCAGTTCTCCTACCTTTTCCAAAAAACCCTCCAATTACAACCAGATCTAAACTATCTCCTAATTCATTTCTATATTCTCTTTTCAATTTCAACCAATGACTTCCTCTTGAACCTGCTTGGTACGGCTTATCTAACATTTTTAACATCAACCCTTCACTTCCTGCATTGATACTATTTTCAAAAAATTCTGCAATCTCGTTTTCATTTTTTGCTTTTATCATTGGAATGTATTTTGCAAATTCATTTTCTTTTACTATGTTTTCTAATTTACTTCTTCTTTCACTATAGCTTAACTCTGTACAATTTTTTCCATTACAATACAATATATCAAAAAAATTTACCGTTATGGGATATTCTGAAACTGCTTTTTCAATTTTATATTTTCTCCTTCTATGCATTAATTCTTGAAACGGTAAAAAGGCCCCTGTGTTTTCATTGATTGCAACTATTTCTGCTTCTAATATTGCATTTTCGGCTTGAATTATTTTTGGAATTTTTTCAATGATGTCTGGATAATAATTTGAAATTTTTTCTAAACTTCTAGAAAATAATTCAATTTTTTCATTTTCAATATGAATTTGTACTCTTTCCCCATCTAATTTGTATTCAATTGCAAACTCCTTTCCCATTTTTTCAATTACTTCTTTTTCGCTTTTGACTCTGTCTGCAAGCATTGGGCGAATTGGACTAAATAATTTTATTTGAAATTTTTCAATTCCTTCTATTCCTTTTGTTGCTATTGTTTCTGCAACTTTTCCTAAATCACTTGAAACATTATATGCATTTTCTAATATTTTTCTATTTTCTTTACTTCCTGAATATGCAATTGCTAATGCATCCATAACTGTATTTTCTGCAACACCTAATCTTAGAGTGCCAAGTAAAATTTTTAAAATAAAACTTGCTTCTAATGGATTTGCATCGTTTAGTAAACTCGATATATATTTAATTTTCATATCTTGAGATCCTGATCCTTCTAATTTTGCAATTTTGAATAATGTCTCATACACTCTTTCGACTGTAATATTTTCCATTAGAAATGTTGTTTGCGTTTTTTGTTCTAAAATTATTGCTGCGGCATGTCCTAAATCCCCTCCTTTCACATATTCCTCTTCAATTTTTTTAATTGCAATTCCTGATGATTTTGAAATTGCTTTTATTGCTAACTTTTCTGCAATTCCTATTTCTATCCCTTCAAAATCTGGTCTTAATTTTCCTTGAAGGAGATATGTTATTTTTGAAATTACCTCGTGCGGTGTTTTCTCAAATAACTCCACTAGAAATTGTGTTAATTCTAACCTTTTTCTTGTCGATTCCATTTTTTTAAAAGATTCTGCTAAAATAGAATATTCCATAATCTAATCTTATCTATTCTTGAATAAAAATCTGAATCTATATGTATTTGAAAATTGTTGGCTTGTTTGAATTTTCAAGATCAGATACTAGTGCAAAATTATGTAGTGGATATGTTTGCTTATACTGTTTCATGAAACTCCATGCTACATCATGTGTTTTGAACTCTGTTCTAATTCCATTGATGATACTTTTTTTACCAAATATATCTAATGGAATAACTTTGTAGTTTTTGGGACGATTATGCGGTCTTGCTCTAAGAAACCATGTAAATGCAAAAATTAACACTGTGCCTAAAATTACATATTCTCCAGCTATTTTGAAAAATGTTATGATGATCCCTGGTATTGTTTGTCCAAATAATACTGCAATAAAACTTGAAAACGAAATTACTGCTAACATTGTAAACGTATACGTTTTCCAATCAAAGATTTTTTGTAAGGTAATCATACCTTGAAATGATTACGTCTTTTTTTGATTTAACTATTTCGTAAAATTA
>JABGZU010000076.1 GCA_018674605.1 Candidatus Nitrosopumilus sp. | reverse complement strand
TTTCTGATCTGTTATCTAGTGAAATTAGTGACATTTTACAATGGTCTAAAACTATTTCTCAAAATTTAAAATAATGAAAAATGGGCCCGATGTGATTCGAACACATGACCTTTCGATTATCAGTCGAACGCTCCAGCCAAGCTGAGCTACGAGCCCACGAAGAAATCTCTAGGCAAGAGTCATTTAAGTTTAGTTTTCTTTCCACTTAATTGAACAACCAATTGATGGATCAAAATCATTTTCAATTTTTTCTCCTGATAATAATTTCTCCATGTTTTCAATCATTGTTTTTTCTGTGGCAGTATCATCTGGTTTCATGGCGTTATCTATTTTTCCATGAAAAACTAATTCTTTTTGACTGTTAAACAAGAATGGATCTGGAGTACACATTGCACCATACTTTTTGGCAATTTCTTGAGTTTCATCTACTAAATAATCAAATTGGAATTTTTTCTCTTTTGCTGTTTGTTTCATGGCATCAAAGCTATCTTCTGGATAGTCTGTAGAATCATTACTGTTAATTCCTATTATCGCAATGTCTTTACCACATTTCTCATATAATTCATTTAATGCATCTACTTTTGCTTTAACATATGGACAGTGGTTGCACATGAAGATTACTAAAATTCCTTTATAATTTTCATAATCTTTGAGTGAATGTTTTTTATCATCAATTCCTAATAATTCAAAATTTGGTGCAATATCTCCTTTTTTTAATTTAATTTGTGATTCTAACAGTACCATAAAGCAATAATTTTCTATTCAAATAAAATTCTTGCCAAGAAGCAACAATTAAAATCCACTTTGTTATCATTATTTTTGTGGGCCGGTAGTATAGCCTGGTAGTATACCCGCCTTGCACGCGGGGGGTCACGGATTCGAATTCCGTCCGGTCCACTTTTATTTTTCGATCAATGTTGAATTTCGAACTTCTGGATGGATTTAAATAGGATATGTTTCGGTTTACACTTATGACAAGCGCAGTAGACGGATGGCCTGTATGGATTCCTCTTATTGTTGGTTTAGCACCAGGCTTAGTATACTGGTTAGCAATTACCGCAAAGAGAAAATAAAATTTTCATCTATTTTTAATCTCTTTTTATTATTTTTAATTTTAGTGTAAACTGGGTTAAACGTTGTTACCTTTTTTGTTCACTATAACACATACTGTACAAAATTAATGGTTTTTTTTAATGATGTTTAATGAGGAATTCTATTTTTAGCATTGTTTTCACCTTATTCTTAATTTCATTCTTAATTCCGTTTTCACCTGTTTCTTCTCAAGAATATGTTGACACTAATTCTAAACTTAGTGTTTCTTTAAACTCTCAAACTACTTTTGTTTACACTGATTCTGAAGGATATACTGTTGTAGTTGGATTAATTGAAAATGATGATCCATTATCTTTTGTTACAAATGTCGTGATTCGTGCAAATTTCTTTGATGATTTTAATTCGAATCCTTTAGAAATTACTGAAGGTAAAACAATTTTAAATGTAATTCCTCCTAATGATAAATCTCCATTTATCATACGTTCAGAAACTCCAAATATTGATATTTCAGAAGCATCTGTATTAATTTTAGATTTTGATACTTCAACATCAATGAAAAATTCCTTTATAGTTTCTGTAAATAATGTGCTCTTAGAACCGATATCTAGTTTATCTGACTCTACTTACACATTATTGTTTTCTGGAGAATTACAAAATGGAAATATTCCAATTTCAGAAACATCTGTATATTTTGCTTTTTATGATGTTTTTGAAAGAATTATTCAAATTTCTACCATTGAAATTGGTGATGTTGAAATAAATGAAAAAATTTCATTAGACTTAATTGAAAAAATTAATCCATCTGCTGTAGGTTTTCTCATATTCTCTGAATCTGATAATTCTTACTATCCTTTTGTAAATGTAAAAATCCCTCTTCCTCAAATCTCAACAAAATCAATAATAATTTCTGATGTTGTTATTACTGATACATTGGGAAATAAATTATCTGAAATTAAAACAGATTTAACAACAAAAATTAAAAGTAAAATTTTGATACAATTTACTACTGATAATATTTCTGATGAAACACCTTACACATATTATGTTCAAATTAAAGAAAGTTCTTCCAATGTTGATATTCCTCCCTCTATTGAATATGTTGGAAAATATGATGGTCAATTTATGGGAAATACGTTTGAATTACCATCTATAGATTGGGTTCCTGAAAAAAAAGGATTATTTTTCATTGAAACATTCATCTGGGATAGAAATAATGTCCCACTTGCAGATCAAGGGCCTTTTGTATTGTTACTTGTAAACTAGTAGATTTATTTTCGAAGAGTATTGTGAATTTGTATGTCTATATTTTCTCTTATTGCTATGGGTGGGACTTTTGATATTGTCCATAAAGGGCACTTAACTTTACTCACTCATGCTTTTGAAATTTCTGATAAAGTAATAATTGGATTAACTAGTGATGAATTTGCAGAAAAAAATGGTAAGAATCCCATTAACAAATATGATCAACGTCTCAAAAATTTAACAGATATTATTATTGAAAAATTTCCTGATACTCTTTTTGAAATTAGTAAATTAAATAATGATTTTGGACCTGCAATTTTAGAAAAAGATGTTCAAGCATTAGTTGTAAGTGATGAAACAAGTACTCAGGGAACTATTTTAAATAATTTAAGATTTAAAAATAATCTTGCCCCTGTTCAAATCATTGTAGTTCCAATGTTTTTAGCAAAAGATGGTATACGAATATCTACTACTAGAATTAAAAATTCTGAAATTGATTCTAATGGAAACTTGCTTGCAATTGACTAACAGCTTACAGTATTTTGAGTAATCTAAATAAAATGAAATTTTTAGATTCCTCTTTATGACTATAATTAATCACATGATGAAAAAAATAGATACTGATGTATCTCATCTTAAACAAGGTCTTCAACCTGAAAATCTTTCATTTTGGTATAACAAAATAATTGAAGAAACAATTGATATGGCTCCACCTTGGTTACAAGATAAAATCAAAGTCCATCAAGATCCTGTTCTTACAATGAAATTTAATTTAGATATTTCTAAACGAGCTGTTAGATATTTTATGATTGCAGTTGATAATAATTTGAATGATATGCCATATTCTACTAAATTATATTTTCTTAAAGTTCAAGAATTAATGTCCATAGAAATGGATAAATCTCTAGTTTAACGATTTTTTGTATTCTAGGCACAAATTAGAGATCTAAGTATCTATATCCAACATCTCTCAACTTTATTATAAAATGGACCTATATCGATCAAAACATTCTGATAAAAAATACCCTAATCGTAATTCTTCTGGTGATGATAGACCATCACGTTCTTTTAGAAATTCTAGAGACGACAGAGGTTCAAGATATTCTAGAGACGACAGAGGTTCAAGATATTCTAGAGACGACAGAGGTTCAAGAAATTCAAGAGATAACGATAGACAAGATACAACTGTAACTTGTTCTGATTGCAATGTTGAATGTACAGTTCCATTTGTTCCAAGAAATGATAAACCCGTTTACTGTAGTGATTGTTTTAGAAAATACAAACCAGATGATTCTGGTGATGATAGACCATCAAGAGACGACAGAGGTTCAAGATATTCAAGAGACGACAGAGGTTCAAGAAATTCAAGAGATAATTCTAGATCAAGTAGAGGAAAAAGTGATAAACTTTTGAGAAAACAAGAAAGTTTCTATTCTGGTGGTTCTGCTAAATTCAATGAATCATTACAAAAAAAATTATATGAAATTTTAGGTGGAAAAACTTGTTCTAGTTGTGGCTCTAATGATGAACGATCTTTAGGTATTTGTGATGCAAATGATAATCATTTATCTGGTGATACTAGACGTGGTACTAAAGCTGCATCTTGGGGAAAATATATTTCTGCACCTGATATTGCTAAGAAGGAACTTAAAGTATTCTGCTCAAATTGTAATGATACTGTTAAACCTACTCCTAAACCCCAAGAAGAACGTCCAAGATCTAATTCTAAAAGAAGTAAATATTTCCCTAGATAATTTTTAACTTATTTTATTATTCTTTGGTAATTTCAATAATTGATTTAATCTTTTTTGTTGATATCAAATTATGTTCTTTGTCTATTACTGATTGTATAAAATCTGCAAATTTTTCAACATTCTCTTCATCTTTAAGTAAAATACTATGAGCTGATTTATCCTTCAATGAAATAACCATTTCATTTTTTATAATGTTTAAAATTCCTGTAACGTATGTTTCTTTATCTTCTTTTATGAAAATAAGACTCATTAATTTCTGAGCTTCATATTCATCATCACATGTTATGCTAATTTTCATTTATTCTTTAAAAGAAATTGTTCTATTTGCTGTTTTGCTTTTTCTCGTTTTTCTTGATGTATTTTAAGAAATTCATTAATTTTTTCAATTAAAATTTCTTTTAGTTCTCCTGAAAGTAATTTTCCTGATTTGTAATCTTCATAAATTTTCTTTAATTTGCTATCATCCGGCTCAAAAAATATTCTCAGGTATTGATATGATACATCAATATCTGGATTTCCACCTAGTTTTCTGTGTTGCTCAATATCTGGCTGTCCTCCTGAAAATGCAAATTTGTTAATTTTCTTTTTTACAATATCTGGTGTATCTGTTGTGTAAATTGTTCCCTTCTCATCTGATGCTGACATTTTTCCTCCAGGCCCTGTTAATGCAGGAATCATAATATTGTGAATTAATGCTGGTTTTTGTTTTCCAATTTTTTGTGCAATATCTCTTGTTAATCTAAAGTGTGGATCTTGGTCTACTCCTAAAGGTATCAAAACTGGTTTATCTTCTATAAAACATGGAGCTGATTGTAAAGATGTGTAGAAAATCATTCCAATATTTGTTTCATTGGTAAATCCAAATGTTGCTTTTGTATTTGAAAAATTAATTTTTTTTGCAACTTGAGCTGCAATTGGATATAATGTTTGAATATTTTTTGTGTTGATAATAATTTTTGTTTTTTCTGGATTGAAACCTAATGCTATGAAATCTAGGGCATTTTCATATGCAAATTTGTTAGTTTCCTCTAAAGTCAAATTTGTTTTTGAATAAAATTTCTCATCATCAGTTAATTGAAAATACAAATTTACATCAAATTTATCTTGTAACCATTTTGCAAATACCCATGGTACCAAATGGCCTATGTGCGTATGACCTGATGGGCCTCTTCCAGTATACAGAAAAAATTCATTTCCTTTTTCATAATCTTCTAAAATTCTATTCATTTCTCTATGTGAGAAGAATATCCCTCTTCTAAGCATAAAATGATCCTCATTTGTTATGTTCTTAATTTTCTCAAGTAATTCTTGTGTTATTTTTTGAGTCCCAAATTTTTTAATTAGTTTATCATAATCGATATCTCCTTCAACATGCCAAGGAGTTACAATGAATTCATCAGCTGGCATTCAACATGACTTGGGTTAAGGTTTAAAAAGTCTTTTTCGATCTTTGATCTATTGTCACAAGTTTTTCATGATATTGAAAAAAAAATTATTGCTTCTTTAAAGGAAAATCCATTACAAACTCCTGAAACACTTGAAAAATCTACTGAACTTTTACCAGATCAAATTAGACGTGGAATTGAGTGGCTAAAATTAAAAAATTTGGCTATAGTTGATGAATCAAAAAGTAGTACTTTGAGTTTGGGTAAAAATGGTTTAGATTCCTTTGAAAATGGATTACCTGAACGAAGATTATTAAATTTAGTTAAAAATGGACCCAGAAAATTATTTGATTTACAAAAACAATTGGGATTCATTTTTGGACCTGCAATGGGTTTGTGTAGAAAAAACAATTGGATTGAAACTTCCTCTGATGAAATTATTCTCAAAACAATTCCTTCTATATTACCTGGTGAAAAAACTCTTCAACAAATTGGAAGTGGTAAATTATCCAAAGGTGAACTTGATATTGCTGATTTAACTGATCTTTTGAAACGTCCTGATTTTATTGTTGAAGATATTGTAAAATCTAAAAAAATTAGTTTAACTAATTCTGCAAAGTCTATTGATGTTTCAAATATTTCTGGAGCAATAGATGTTGAAGCTAAAGTGCCTGAACTTTTTGTTGCAAGAACACATCCATTAAAAGACACCATTGATGAAATACGTGAAATTTTTGTTACACTAGGTTTTTCAGAAATATTTGGAAATATGACTCAATCTAGTTTTTGGAATTTTGATGCTTTATTTACTCCTCAGGATCACCCTGCAAGAGAATTACAAGATACTTTTTTCTTAGATAATATTTCTGCTAAAAAAATTGGAACTGCAGAACAGATTAGACAAGTTTCTGATTCTCATAAGAAAAATTGGCGATATCAATGGGACATCAATGAAGCTCGTAAAATGGTTTTAAGAACTCATACTACTTGTGTAACGATTAAACATTTAGCTGAAAATAAGCCTGATGAAGCACGAATTTTTTCATTGGGACGTGTATTTAGAAATGAAAAAGTTAGTTACAAACATCTTGTTGAATTTAATCAAATAGAAGGCATTGTTGTTGGAAAAGATGCTAATTTGAGAAATTTAATGGGAATTCAAAGAGAATTCTATAAACGAATTGGAATTACTAAAATCAAATTTTGGCCAACTTTTTTCCCATACACTGAACCCTCTCTTCAAACTATGGTTTACAATGAAAAATTAGGAAAGTGGATTGAATTATTTGGAATGGGCATTTTTAGACCTGAAGTTACTAAACCTCTTGGAATCACTAAACCTGTTTTGGCATGGGGTGGTGGTATTGAGAGAATTGCTATGTTAAAATATGATTTAGATGATGTAAGAGAGTTTTACAATAATAATTTGGGATGGTTAAGGAGTAACACAAAATGCCAGTAATTGAATTATCTTACTCTCGTCTCCAAAAATTGATTGGCAAGGTTTCTAAAAAACAAATTTCTGACTCATTACCTTTTCTAGGATTGGATATTGAATCTGAAGATAAAGATCTAGTTCGAATTGAATATAGTCCAAATCGTCCAGACTATTCAACTGATTATGGAATTGCACTTGGTTTGCAAGGATTGCTTGGAATAAAAATTGGCTCAGTAAAACTAACTATCAAAAAATCTAATAATTATCATATAACTGTCAAACCAACTGTCTCCAAAATTCGTCCATTCGTGACTGGAATTATTGCTAAAAATGGCAAAATTGATGATAAAACCATTAAACAATTAATGACTATGCAGGAGGATCTTCATTTTGGGATTGGAAGAAAAAGAAAAAAATCTTCTATTGGAATACATGACTTGGATAAAATTTCTTTTCCTTTAATCTATACTACAACAACTAAAAATCATAAATTTATTCCATTAAATTCTGAAAAAGAACTTTCAATTTCTAAAATTCTTAGTGATACTGAAACAGGTAAAGATTATGGTTCTCTTCTTGGACAATCTTCTCAAGTACCAATTATTGTGGATGCAAATAAAAACACAGTTTCTTTTCCTCCAATTATTAATGCTGCAATTACTACTGTTACCACAAAAACCAAAAATCTCTTTGTTGAAGTAACTGGAATCAATAAAGATGATGCTGAAGACATGCTTTCAGTTGTTGCAACTGTTTTACAAAGTGCCGGATTTACTTTAGAACATATTCAAATTTCTGGAGTAAAAAATTCTTCACCTAAACTTCAAGAAAAGAAAATGATTGTTGATCCTTCTTTGATTAATCAAACTCTTGGTTTGAATCTTAATACTACAAAAATAATTACTTCATTAAAAAAATCTAGACTAACTGCACTATCTAAAGGAAAAAAGATTATTTGTTCAATTCCTGCATATAGATTTGATATTTTTGGTCCAATGGATTTAGTTGAAGAGGTTGCTTTAGGTTACGGCATTCAGAATTTTGAGCCTACGATATCTCCCTCTCAAACTATTGGTCAGACTAATCCCCTATCTCTTCAGTTGAAATCTTTAGATCAAACTATGATTGGATTGGGATTTCTTGAGGCATTGAATTCTAGTTTGAGTAGTAAACGTGTCTTATATGATATGACTAATAGAGATTCTAAAAAAATTATTTCTGTACTTGATTCAAAAAGTCAGGAGCATACTATTCTTCGTGATTCTATACTTCCTGGTTTAATAGAAAATCTTTCAAGAAATATCCATGAATCTTATCCTCAAAAAATGTTTGAAACTGGAAGTATTTTTAATTTAGATAATCCAATATCTGAAAAAACTAACCTTGCTGTTATTAGTGCTCATAAAGATGCAAATTTCACTGAAATTAAATCTGTGTTACAAACTGTATTAAAAATTGGATTTGGAATTCAAATTGAAACTAAAACTGTAATTGATTCTAGTTTTAAAAATGGTCATTGTGCTAATATTATTTTTAATAAAAATATTATTGGAATTATCGGTGAGATTGATTCTAAAATTATTGATAATTATAAAATCCGTGTACCTGTAGTTGGATTTGAAATTTCTTTATCTGATTCTATTTTCAAATCCCTCAAAAATTGATATTAAAATTAAAAAAATTCCTAACACCAAAAGTATTATTCCAATTAAATTTGATGAGAATTTTTTGATAAATTTCTATTCTATCTTTTTCTAATATTTGAGAAGTATTATTTTCTAAATAATAGAAATATTGAACTTGAGGATAATCCAAAACTATTACAAATGATCCTAAAATCATAATTATCAATCCAAGTAAAAATTTCTTTTGATTTCTAATTTCTAAATATACGACAAAATTTTACTTCTTTTTTAATAAATTTTTAATAGTTTTTAGTAGGTTTATCTAATGATTAATCGCCCAAGAGCAGGCACATATACGGAATAGGATGACGCTGATCGTAATCGATACCAATGATTTCTAATTCACCCAGGTGTGCTACATTATGGGCAACCCCGGTTTCAGAACGTGATGAGGCGTATGGCTATGTCCAATGAAATTTTGCGAGTCAGAACCGGGGAACATTAAATCCATTCAAAAACCATTAAACGTTAGCCATGATTAAAATATCATAATGATGAATTATTGGTTAGCAAAACAAGAACCTAGTGGACCTAGAGGATATAATTTTGAACAACTAAAAAAAGATAAGACAACTATTTGGGATGGGGTTCATAATAATTTAGCATTAAAACATATGAGAAACATGAAATCTGGTGATCTAATTTTTTTTTATCATACTGGTGATGAAAGACAAGTAATAGGAATCATGCAAGTTATCTCAAAACCTTATCCTAACCCAAAAGAGGAAATTGAACGTTTTATTGTCGTTGATGTAAAATATAAAAAAACTCTAAAAAGACCTGTAACACTTTCTGAAATCAAAAATAATAAAAAATTTAAAGATTGGGAACTTGTTAGAATTTCAAGATTATCTGTAATGCCTGTACCAAAATCTATTTGGGATGAAATTCTAAAAATTTCTCAAGACTAAATGTAATAGGTTTATTGATATAGTAGAATTATTTTCTTATTGTATGGCAACAGCTTATGTTTTAATAAACTGTGAACTAGGTTCTGAGGAAGCTATTATTCAGCAACTAAAGGGCTTAGATGGTGTAAAAGAAGTTCATGGAACTTTTGGTGCATATGATATTTTGGCCAAGATTGAATCTGATACAGTTGAAAAACTACGAGAAACAATTACCTGGAAAATCAGAAAAATTGAAAAGATTCGTTCTACTCTAACCCTTATGGGTATTGACGGTCAAACCTAAAACACCTTTTTTCTAATTATGATTCTACATTTTATTTTTGTTGTAAAAGAAGAAGATCGACAAAAACGAAAATTTGAATTTGAGTATGTGAAAAAAATGGCTCAATTTTATAAAGTATGGATTAATGAAAATTTTGGAATAGATTATGAAATTCAATGTGATGAATTAATTACAAAACCTAGAAGTATTTTTCAAAAAATTGATACTCATACATTAGTACGTGATCATGAACAACGAGGAAAAGATGTTTACCATTTTTACTTAACCCATTTTAGACCCATATGGACTGATTGTACTTGTGAAGGTTATCATGCAGAAAATTTTGGAATGGCATTTTGGCAATCTCCAAAAGAATCTAATGATGTCTTATTTTTGGCTGAAAAAAATTGTACAACTGTTTCTCATGAAATTCTTCATGAAATGTTAAGAATTAAAAAACACAAAAAATACATTCATGATGTTCATGATGTATGGACAAAACATTTCTATGATCAATTAGAATTTCAACAATATGGTGCAGACTTTCAAAACACTGAAGACAAGCCTATGTTCTTGACTATGGATATTAGTAAATTTAAAAATTAATTATTTTTAAAATATTAACACTTTGTAACTGAATAAATATTGTTTTCAAAATTAGCAGTTTTAAAATCTAATTTTTTTTCAGGATCATTGTCTCTTGATTTACTTAATTCTTGAAGAGCTATTAATGCCTCTTTTCTAAAACCTACTGATGAACCATACACTGCATCTGTTAACATAGTTCCATGATCTCCTTTTTTAATATCGTCGACCGTTTCATAAAATTTATCTGTTTCTTTTTGATTAACTGGATTACCCTTTGCTTTGTTATGTGCAACTGCAATATACATTCCATTATTTTTTACTGCCACTAGAATTTTGTGATTTTTACCTGTGGCTCCTGGTATGGTTTCATTAATTAAAACTTCACATTTGTGATACATACTTGAAACATATGCAAAAAATCTATACTGTGCAAATTTTCCTGCATCATCTTCTTCACAACCTACAAAGACTTTATGCAATAGATGTAATGCATCATCATTCATACTTTGTAATCTGTCATCAATTCTACCTCTTTCAAGTAATTCTGATTTACATTCTTTGGCAATCAAAACTAAAATGAAATCTGGTAAATTATAATTTTTTAATGCAGCAACAAATGAACCTGCTTGAGACATTCCAAATTTTGGAAATCCTTTATTGACCATATTGCAATCCTTTTTTAGAAAATTTTGAATTAATTGACAACGCATTAGAAAGATGAGGTTGGCTTATAATTGTTGAGAATTAACTTGCCTAATTTACCATTTTTTTTCTATTTCTAAATTGTAAATATTAAATTCGGGAAGAATTTCTTTGATATTATGGAAACTTCTACTACTGCTGAACTTGTTTCTAATGTTTATTCTAAATTAACTAAAAATATTACAAAATTTAGAAATGTTGTGGGACGACCTCTCACTCTTACTGAAAAAATTCTATCGGGTCATTTCAATGAAATTAATGAAACAAATTTCTCAGGTGGAAAGGATTATGTTTTTCTAAAACCTGATAGAGTTGCCTTACAAGATGTTACTGGACAAATGGTAATGCTTCAATTTATGCAAGCTGAATTAACTCAAGTGTCATTGCCTACTACTGTTCACTGTGACCATTTAATCCGAGCAGAAGTTCAAGGAGATATTGATATGAAAGTTTCGTTAGATGAAAATAGTGAGGTCTTTAAATTTTTACAATCTGCATCTGCAAAATATGGATGTGGATTTTGGAAACCAGGTGCAGGAATTATTCATCAAGTAGTTCTTGAAAATTATGCATTTCCTGGTGGATTAATGATTGGAACTGATTCGCATACTCCTAATGCTGGTGGTCTTGGAATGATTGCAATTGGTGTTGGAGGTTTAGACGCTGCAGAAACTATGGCTGGACTACCTTGGGAATTACTTTATCCAAAAAGAGTTGGTGTCAAATTAACTGGTAAACTTGATGGTTGGACTGCACCAAAAGATATTATTTTAAAAGTTGCTGAAGAACTAACTGTTTCTGGTGGAACAAATGCTATTGTTGAATATTTTGGTCCAGGTACAAAATCCATTAGTTGTACTGGAAAAGCTACTATTACAAATATGGGTGCAGAAATTGGAGCAACTTGTTCTGTATTTCCATATGATGAACGAATGGAAACTTATCTAAAATACACTAATAGAAAAGACATTGCAGAACTTGCAAATCAAAATAAGGAATTGTTAGTTGCAGATCCTGAAGTTGAATCAAATCCTGAAAAGTTCTTTGATAAAATAATTGAAATTAATTTATCTACTTTAGAACCTCATATTGCTGGACCTCATACACCTGATTTAGCAAGATCAATTTCTGAACTTGCTGATGATGTAACATCTAATGATTATGCTGATCCAATTTCTGTTGCATTAATTGGAAGTTGTACTAATTCTTCTTATGAGGATATGTCTAGAGCTGCAAGTTTGGCTCAACAAGCAAAATCTAAAGGAATCAAATCAAAAATACCATTACTTGTAACTCCTGGTTCTGAACAAATTAGAGGTACTATTGAAAGAGATGGTCAAATGGATTCTCTAAAAGATATTGGAGCAACTGTTTTGGCAAATGCATGTGGTCCGTGTATTGGGCAATGGAATAGACCTGAATTAGAAAAAAATAAAAAAAATTCTATCGTTACCACATTTAACAGAAATTTCCCTGGTAGAAATGATGGTCAAAGATCTACTTTGAATTTTATTGGTAGTCCTGAAATGATAATTGCGTTAGCACTTGGAGGACGATTATCTTTCAATCCTCTAAAAGATGATCTTGTTGCTGCTGATGGAAGTAAATTCAAATTAGAACCGCCAAAAATTGCTCCTGAAGTTCCTGAAGAAGGATTCATGATTCCTGATAATATTTTTGTTGCACCTCCTACTGATTCAAGTAATACTCCTGTGGTAATTGATCCTAATAGTAAACGTCTTCAACGTTTGGAACCATTCACTAAATGGAATGGTTCTGATTTTGTTGAACTTCCTATAATGGTTAAAGCAAAAGGAAAATGTACTACTGATCATATTTCTCCTGCAGGTGCATGGTTATCTCTTAGAGGCCATTTAGATAATCTCAGTGATAATATGTTGTTAGGTGCTGTTAATGCTTTTAATGATGAAGTAGGTCAAGGTAAAAATATTTTAAATAATAAAATTGAATCTTTTTCAAAAATTGCTAGACAGTATAAACAACAAGGATTCAACTGGGTAATTATTGGAGATAATAATTATGGTGAGGGAAGCAGTAGAGAACATGCTGCTATGACTCCTCGTTATTTGGGATGTGTTGCTGTAATCACAAAAAGTTTAGCAAGAATTCATGAAACAAATTTGAAAAAACAAGGTGTTCTAGCATTAACTTTTAGTGAACCTGATGATTATGAGAAAATTCTTGAAGATGATAAAATTAGTTTGATTAATTTGAATGAATTACAACCTGGAAAACAAGTTACATGTACTATTACTCATAACAATGAATCTAAAGAACAAATTCTTTTAAATCATTCTTACAACAAGTCACAAATTGAATGGTTCAAACATGGCTCTGCATTAAACGTACTTCGAAATAAGACATAACATTTGAAGTGGGCCCGATCGGATTTGAACCGACGATCGATGGTTTTGGAGACCATCGCCCTACCAGGCTAGGCTACGAACCCACAAGAATCGAAACATTTTGCTTGAATTTTAACTTATTTTTAATCAAGATTTATTTGCAATAATCGTTAGTTTCTTATTGATAAGCAATTATGGCAAAACCCATTTACTTTCTTTTAGGAGCAATTCCAGTAATTGTTGCATTATTAATTTCAGTTCCATTAATCACAAAAAATGAAATTCCTATATCTGCTGCACATTCTTTTGATAAAATTGAAATAGAATATACTAAACATCAATTAAAAAAAATATCCAACGGTATTACTGAAAGAATTGGTGCACAAAAAACTGAAATTCTTTTAATAAAAAATAACGGAGATACAAAATACACCATAACTGAAAAGGGTTATCCTCAACCTGATATTCGCTCAAATATTGATGAAAAAAATTTGGATAAAATTAAAGCTCTTATCAAAGAAACAGGTTTTATCGCAATACCTTCTAATTCATTTTCCATTTTTGAAAACGTAACTGATTATCAAAAATCTTCTGTTAAAATTACACTTAACGGACAAGTAAATCAAATTCATTGGCCTGAAACAAATGCAACTCCTGATTTTATTCCACCTATAATTGCCATGGTTGAATCTGAGTTGGATAAAATAATGTTCGAAATTAGTGAATAGGTACAAATAGTCTTTATCAAAAATTGATACATGCTTCCATTATATGGGGAAAGAACAAATGCTAAAGGAATTATTTCTGAAAAATTAAACTCTGTTGATACTTTACGTGGTTCATCTACTCTAAAACGTGGATTTGCTCATATGCAAAAAAATGGTGTTGTAATGGATGTTACAAATGTTGAGCAAGCATTAATTGCTCAAGAAGCTGGTGCGGTTTCAGTAATGGTTTTAGATAAACTTCCTTCTGAAGTTCGAAAAGCTGGTGGTGTTGCACGTACTGCAAGTATTAGAATTATTGAAGAAATTATGGATTCTGTAACTATTCCTGTAATGGCAAAATGCCGAATTGGTCATGTCAATGAGGCATTAGTTTTACAAGAAACTGATGTTGATATGATTGATGAGTCTGAAGTTTTAACTCCTGCTGATGAATTACACCATATTTGGAAATGGGATTTTACAACACCTGTTGTAAATGGTGCACGATCTTTGGCTGAAGCTTTAAGACGAATTGAAGAGGGTGCTTCTATGATTAGAACAAAAGGTGAACCTGGAACTGGAAATGTTGCAGAAGCTATTACTCATATTAAAAAAGTTAATGATGAATTAAGAACTATTAAATCAATTTATGATTCTGGAGATAATCAAGATTTAGTTCGAATTGCTAGGGAATTCAAAGTCTCTTATGATATTGTAGAGCAAACTGCAAAACTTGGAAGATTACCTGTTGTAAATTTTGCAGCAGGTGGAATTGCAACTCCAGCTGATGCAGCATATTTGATGTCTCTTGGATGTGATGGTATCTTTGTTGGTTCTGGAATTTTTAATGCTGATGATGCACAAGAAAGAGCAAATGCAATTGTTTTAGCAACTACTTTTTGGAATGAATCTGATAAAGTAAAGGAAGCTCAAAAAATGATTGATGAAAGACAATCTATGCTTGGATTGGATGTTAAAACCTTAGACTTACGTATGCAAGATCGTGGTGGTTCAGCATGAGTCTTAATCTCGGTGTTTTATCTATTCAGGGCGATATTCTGGAAAATATTCTTTCTGTACAATCTGCTATTAATGCATTGGATATCAATGGTACTGTTACTAGTGTTAGAACTCCTGATGAAATCTCTCAAGTTGATGGTCTCATAATTCCAGGTGGTGAAAGTACTACTATTGGACAACTCTCTTTAGCTAATGGAACATTGAAAATTTTAAAAGAAAAAATTGAACAAGGGATGCCTGTATTGGGAATTTGTGCTGGAATGGTAATGTTGTCAAAAACTGCTCAAGATAAAGTTGTAGGTAAAATTGATCAACCTCTATTGGAAATTCTTGATATTAAATTAGAACGAAATTCCTTTGGACGACAACGAGAATCTTTTGAAACTGATATTTCTTTAACTTCTCTTGGAATTCCCACATTTAATGGAGTTTTCATTAGAGCTCCATCGATTTCTGATGTTGGTTCTGATGTAGAAATTTTATCAAAGTTTAATGAAAAAATCATCGCTGTTAAAAAAGATAATATAATTGGAGTTGCATTTCATCCTGAATTAACTACTGATACTTCGTTACACAAATATTTTGTTAATCTTGCAAATACTTTAAAAAACTAATAATAAATAATTAAAAATTATTTAATCTAATAAATTATGCATAGATTTCAAATCTTTAGCAAACGGTTTTAATATTTCTGGAATTTCAATTTTAATTGAATCTTTCAAAGATAAGTTTTGAGATTTTTTTTCATTCCATACTTTAGAATTAAATTCTGATATTTCTTTAGAGATATTTGTTTGAGATTCTATGTTTTCTGAATTGACTTGTTTTTGTTTATGTATACTTTCATTCGAATACAATATTTTCCAAAGATGTTCTGTAATGAATGGTGTAATTGGAGCTAATAATTTTAAAATAGTTGATAGTGTTTTGTGTAGTGTAAATATTGCACCATCTCTTTCTTCATCTGAAAATTCAATTCCATATGCCCTTGCTTTGACCATTTCAATGTAATGTGCTGCAAATACATTCCATGTAAATTCTCTAATTGCAATTGCAGGAATAAAGAAATTATATTCTTCATAACCTTTTTTACATTCTTTTACTAGTTTATCTAATTCTGATAAAATCCATTTATCTGATGCGTTAGGTACCCCTGAATCAATGACTGGAAAACTGGATAAAAATCTGGAAACATTCCATAATTTACTTAGAAATTTCTTAGTTGATTCAATTTTTTGTTCATTACATCTAAAATCGTACCCGTGATTAATCTCACTTGCACTCCAAAATCTAAAAGTATCTGCACCTAATTTTTCAATTACTGGTAATGGATCTATTGCATTTCCTTTACTTTTACTCATTTTCATTCCTTTTTCATCTAGACCATATCCCATGACCCAAGCTTCAGACCATGGTTTTTGTCCTGTTAATTCTTCACATCTTAATAATGTGTAATACAACCATGTTCTCACAATATCTTTTGCTTGTGGTCTAATTGATACAGGGTATACTTTTTTGAAAAACTCATCATCTCTGTTAAATTTACTTATGAAAAGTGGGGATACACTAGAATCCATCCATGTATCAAATGTTCTTTCTTCACCAACAAATTCAGTTGATTTACATTTTGTACAATTTGTTATTGGGCATTTTTGATTCCAAGGTCTATAATATTTTCCAGGTTCTGGAACATGTGGTTCTGAACAATTTTTACAATGCCAAATTGGTATTTCAGTTCCATAAAATCTTCTTCTTGAAATAGGCCAATCTATGTTGATGGATTCTAACCAATTCATTAAAATTTGCTTGTGCATTGTTGGGTGGAATGTTATTTCTTTACCTAATTTCTTTACAGTTTCAATTTTTTCTTTTTGTTTAAGGTAATATTCTTCCATTGGTATGATTTCAATTGGAATTTTACTTCTTTCTGAAATTGGAGTTCTATGAACAATATCTTCAATTTTTTCAACAAATCCTGATGTTTCTAAATCCTCTATGATTTTTGTTCTTGCTTGTTTTGGTTTTAATCCTACATATTGACCTGCAATTTCTGTCATTTTACCATCCAACCCAATTGCAATTATTTCCTTTAATTCTAACTCTCTAAATAATGCGACATCATTTTGATCACCATAACTACAAACCATTACTGCCCCTGAACCAAATTCTTGTTTAGCTGAATGATGCGTTCTTAATTCTACTTCTGCATTGGTAATTGGAACAATTATTTTTTTACCAATGTATTTTGAATATCTTTCATCCTCTGGATTGACAATAATTGTTCTACATGCACAAAGTAATTCTGGCCTTGTACTTGCAATGACTATTTCTTGATCTGTATCTTTTATTTTAAATTTCATATAAACAAGTTTAGTTTGTATGTCTTCGTAAATTATTTCTGCATCTGCAATTGTGGTCCCTGATACCCAATCATAATTATTTGGTCTATTTGCAAGATACACTTGACCTTTTTTCCATAAGTCAATGAATGTTGTTTGTGTTAATGTTCTATATTCTTCTGAATCTGTTCTATAGTAATTTGCAAAATCTCCGCTAATTCCTAAACTTTTCATAATTAAAATCATCTCTGCTTCTAAATCATCTAGTGCTTCTTTACATAGACCTAGAAATTCACTTCGTTCTGTTTCTCTCATTCTAATTTTATGTTTTTTTTCAGTATACAGCTCTACTGGTAATCCATTTCTATCAATTCCTATTGGAAAATACACATTTTTTCCAGCCATTCTTGCTGTTCGTGCTATCATGTCTATTTGTGAATAATGTGCAGCTGCACCAATGTGCCATGGTCTACCTGATGGATATGGTGGAGGTGTATCTATTGTAAAG
>JABGZU010000101.1 GCA_018674605.1 Candidatus Nitrosopumilus sp. | reverse complement strand
GAAACACTTGATGGGTTTGATGAGTATAACTACAAAGAATTTACAAATCAAAAAGTTTTGAGAAATGATTCATACTTGGAAAATCATAAAACAATAACATTGTTAGTCTTTTTTAGCAAAATGTTCTTGTAATTTTTGTTTCTTCTCTTGCATGTGGAAAATAGATTCTGTGTGTGCAAATGCATCCTCATAGGATTTGCCAAACAACATTGCTTGCAATAACATGTGATTTTCAGGAATTACAATTCCTGTTTGATCATCAGAATACATCAGTTGAACAGTATCTCCAATGGATGTAGTCATGTTAGCATGAATATGGATCATATTAGTATCTGTAAAATTAAATCCCATATTTTGAGCATAATCTCGAACATCTTTGGTACCCTTTGCAGTCCATAATGTTGCTACACCAAATTCATCAGTAAAAATATCATGAATCTCAGAGGGTTTTGGCGCAGTTTCTTTGAATCGAATATCCATAATGTGCAAATGCATTTGTCTTGTGGGAACTTTAATTGCACGAACATAAAGAGGCGCATCTTTGCCAAAATACAATTTGACATCATCTCCATGATGAGGCTTTTCAGTCATCTCTATGGTATCAGAGACCTTCTTTTCAGTTTGTTCAATGTCTGCCCATCGTCTAACTAGAGTAACATCAAATCTAACTAAATCATCCCTAAATTTTTCACGCAGAGGCTCCAGTATCTTACCCATGCCAGTCACATTACAACTACCTTGCATGACATGTTGTTTACCTGATACAAGATCATAATTTGCACGAGAGTTAAACAGTAAATCCGAAACAGTTTCATCCCCCGTAGTGGATTCACCACCCTGATAAATTGCAGAGGTATTTTTTGGCTCATACAGATTTTTTTTATTTTTGTAACCATGTCCTCCAGGAGATGCATCAATTACAAGATCACATTCATCAATAGCAGATTCTATACTTCCAGATATCGAATAATCTGAAAAATCATTTAATTTTCTTTCAGGAACATAGACATTAAGACCTCTAGATATTGCAACGTTTACTTTCTCATCAGGGGAATACTTTCCAACACCAATTACTGAAATTTCTGGATCATCTTTAAGAAATGAAGTGATTCTACTTCCAATTGAGCCATACCCATTAACAAATACTTTTTTCACAATACCACTCAAATTATCTTACTTATTTACTAATTGAACAAAAGACTAAATGTACTTTAAAAAAAACATAATTTATTGATACATGCTCCTTCACTTGCAATAGGTGCCATAATTGCTTCAATTACAATTACATTAGTAATTTTTGGATTCAATGGTTCATTTAATGAGCAAGGGTTATCCATTGAGCCCACACCAAAAATAGAACAAATAGGACCTGCAAAAATTACAATGAACACATTTGTGTCAAATGGCTCACCAATATTGGGGGAGCATGATGCTCCAATCACACTAGTCGAATTTGGGGATTATCAGTGTCATTATTGTAACGTATTTTTTCAATCAATTGAAGAAGACATAGTAAAAAATTATGTTGAAACAGGTAAAGTCAAAATAATTTTTAAAGATTATAACATAATTGGACCAGATTCAATTAAAGCATCACACGGAGCACATTGTGCAAATGAGCAAGGGGAATTTTGGAAGTATCATGATACACTATATTCAAATTGGACAGGCGAAAATAACGGATGGGCATCTTCAGAGAATCTAGAAATATTTGCAAAAGAAATCGGTCTAGATATGGATAACTGGTCTGAATGTATGATAAAAGGAACACATTCACAAATTATTCTTAATAGCAATAATGATGCCAGAGCATTAGAATTAACTGGGACACCTGCATTTTTTGTAATTAATTCAGATGGAAAAGTTACAAAACTTTTTGGAGCACAACCATTTGAAGTTTTTAAAAAAATATTTGATTCAGAATCATAAAATGATACTCAATGCGCATAGATCATATTGAAAAAATTGAAAATATCCTTCCTAGTTAGTTAAAATTTACAACAAATGCTTAATTACTCAATTATTTGATGAAGCTCATGACAGCTGGAATAGACGATGTTGCAATATACATTCCCAGATTATACCTAGATGCAGAAGATTTTGCAGGAGCTAGGGGACTAGATCCGGTAAAATTACAAAAAGGTCTAGGAGTATCTCAAATGGCAATAGTAGATGCCAATCAAGACCCAGCATGTCTTGCAGCTAATGCATGTTTACGAGTTATGCAAAAAAATAATCTAAAACCAGAGGACATAGGACGATTATACATTTCAACAGAATCTGCATTTGATGAATCAAAGGCAATGAATTCATATGTTATTGGAATGCTTGAGCAAGTTTACGGTCAAGGATCTTTTGAGCATTGTGGAGGGGTAGAAACAAAATTTGCGTGCGTAAGTGGCTCATATGCACTTTATGATAATGCAAATTGGATTAGAGCAGGAGAATCTGAAGGAAAAAATGCACTGGTCGTAGTGTCAGATATTGCAAAATATGACATGGGATCAAGTGGAGAAATGACTCAGGGTGCAGGTTCAGTAGTGATGCTGCTAAATGATAATCCAAGATTATTAGAATTTGATCCTAAAGTAACATCAACATCAATCAAAGACGAATATGACTTTTACAGACCATTTGGAAAAGAAACACCAATTGTACACGGTCAGTATTCTAATTTACTTTACATGATTCAAGTTAGAAAAGCATTAGAGGCTTACAAGAAAAGAGTAGTTTCAACAAATCTAATTCAAATGAAAGATGATGAAACAATTTTAGATCATATGGATTACATTAACATGCACTTGCCATACAGTAACATGGGCAAGAAAGCATTAGCATATTTAGTTAGACATGAATGGCGTCAACTTCCAAGATGGAAAAAAATCTTAGAACAAATTGGAATGGAAGAACCAATACCAAAAGATCCACGTGGAACAATTGAATCAGTTTTAGGAGATGAAGAGTTTATGACAAAAGATCATGAATTTACAAAATTATTTACAAAAACACAAGATTATCAAGATGTGTATGAATCAAAACTTTCAAGTTCATTAATCGCATCTACAATGATTGGTAATTTGTATACAGCATCTTTGTATTTGGGATTTAGAAGTAGTTTAGAATTTGAGTATCAAAAGGGAGTAGATTTAGAAGGAAAAAGAATAGGGTTTGGATCTTATGGTAGTGGAAGTAGTGCGATGGTATTCAGTGGAGTTGTGCAACCAGAGTACAAAGAAATTGTCAAAAGTATGAATTTAGAAGCAGAAATCGGACCAAGAAGAAGACTAACGTGGAGTGAATACGAAGAGTTACATGAAAATAAATTAGCACCAGAAGAGTCAAAGATGCATACCAAAAAAGAATTTGTTTTAGTAGATGTAAAAACAGATACAGAAAGTAGAGGAGAAAGACGATACGTCTTTACTGAATAATTTTACAATTTAATTAAAAATTACAATGTCTGAAGAAATTAATCCAATCAAAGAATATCTGTTTGAATATATTGAAAAATCAGAAGAAATTGTAGGGTTAATTGCTGAAAAAAAATTTGATGTCATCATAAATAAAATAATTGAGAATTGTTATGACAAAATTATTTTGATGGATAAAAAAGAAGAGGCCATCGGAGTTTTAGCCACAGGAATATTGCATTATTTACTCACAAATGCGCTTCTAAACAGTCAAAGAAAAATAGACCACAATGGAATAGAGTTAGACATAGTCATTCCAGATGTTAAAACATTAGAAAAAGATGCAAAAATGACATTATTAATTATAATTCCCAAATCCTCAGACAAAAAAATTATTGAAGAAAAAATAGCAAAATTAACAAAAATTCAACCCGTAAAAGAAAACATTTGGGTAGTTTTATCCGAAAACATAGACATTGATTACAAAACATTCGTGTTATCTAAAGAAAATAATTCATTTGCAAAAATAATTTTTGAGATTGCACAATTTTCAAATGTAGGTAGAGCAAACAAGTTTAAAATTTTACGAATTTAAATTAAAATTATTTCAAAAGGGATTTCAAATTAATATTTTTTTTAAAAATTTTATGTAATGATGCATTATCCATGTCTTTAATGAAAGGAATAGAGCCCAGAACTTTAACACCAGTTAAATTTTCTAAATCTTTTGTTAATTGATTAACAGGATAACCATTATCAAAATTATTAATTATAATTCCTTTAATTGGAATTTTATATTTTTTACACATCATTACAGTCATTAATGTATGATTAACAGTTCCCACTTTTGTTCGTGTTACAATAATTGTAGGAATTTTCATCTGTTTGATCAAATCAGTAATAAAATAATCTTTAAGAATTGGAGTCATAACACCACCCATCCCTTCAACCAACATTGTATCATGAAGTTTAGATAATTTTTTAAAACTAGATAAGATAGTTGAGATTTTTGGTTTTGTTTTGAGTTTTTTCCAAGCAGTATAAGGGGATGCAGGTATTGGGAAAAATTGAGGGTTGATTAAATTTTCAGGATCATCCACATGTGCAGCATCAGATAAAATTTTAACATCTTCAGATTTGAATCCCTTTTTTTGTGCAGTTCCAGCAGCAAATGGTTTCATCACACCAATATCAACACCCATTTCATAAAACGAGGCAGCTAAACCTGCAGTAATGTACGTTTTTCCAACGTCAGTATCTGTTCCTGTAATGAATAAAGATTGCAACAAAATAGATTTAATATTATTAGTTGATTAGTGCATCGGTCAAAATACTAAAAAAGATATTTTACAAAAATAATTTTAACTACTTAATTTTGAGCAGTATTTTCTTTTTAATTCTAGTTTTACAGTAATACATACGCTTAAGTCCATACAATTTTTCAGATATTTACTTGGCAGGTTTTAAAATAATTACAGCAGATCAAATGAATCAAACACAAAAAAAGATTCACATTAAAATTTCAAGTATGTTAGATTTTCTTGACAAATGTTTGGGTCAACCAGACAATCCAAATCAAAATATGTCACAAATTTATGTTTATGAAATGTATTCAATATTCACCCATGCAGTAGAAGAGTATGGAAAATTACTATACATGAAATCAATAATTCAAGATACAGACGGCAAATATGATGTTAATTATAGATACAAGTTTCGTGATCATACCACTAAATTTAATCTGGCATTAGCAGATTTACCTGAATCAATTAGTGTTGTATATCCTGGAGGATTTACTAAAATGGCAATGAATGTTTTAAATGTAGATTTAGATGATAATAACAATCCCACAGATATTGAATTTGATATAGATATTGATGTGTTAAGAAGATGTGTTTTTGATTTTAAAAATTACTTTATTTGAATAAAAAAATAATTGTAAATTATAACAAATCGTATAGAGTACTATTTTTTAGATTATTCCCAAATCACTTAGTTCTTTGTGTATTTCTGAATCAACTCTAGCACCAGAACCACATTTACTACACATTCCTGTTTCATCAGGATTTTCTGACATTTTTTTCTCACATTCTACACATTTGTTAATACCTTTTTTGAATCCCATACTCTTCATCAAATTATACGAGTTTTATGTATTTTTTATTTTGAAATAATTATAGGATAAAATAATTTTTAGGCACAGATAATTCAAAAAATACAGAGTAGTCAAGATTTAGGGTATCGGTTAATTATTAAGATCTGAAAGTAAACAAAATCAGTTGAAAAGTTCTGTCTGGCATCCAAACACACAGATGAAAGAATGGGATTCATTTCCAAGTATATCTAAAGGTAAAGGGATTTGGCTAATAGATTCTAAGGGAAATAAAATAATGGATGCAGTAGGCTCAATGTGGTGTAATGTTTGGGGACATTCAAATCCTCAACTAGTAAAAGCGATAACAAATCAAAGTAAAAAAATACAGCATTCATCATTATTTAATCTCACAAATGAGCCTGTAGAAAAATTAGCAAATAATCTGATAAAAATATCCCCAGGAATGTACAAGGTATTTTTTTCAGATAATGGATCATCTGCAATGGAAATTGCAATCAAGATGGCATTACAATATTGGAAAAACATCGGAGAATCAAAAAAGACACAAATTGCAACAGTGGAGAATGGATATCACGGAGATACGTTTGGTGCCATGTCTGTAGGATATGTACCAGAATTTTTTGAAAAATTTAAAAAACAATTATTTTCAACAATACAATTTCCAGTTCCTAACAAATACAGAGTGCCAAAGGGGTTTAATTTTTTAGATTATCAAAATAATTGTTTAGATAAAATAGAAAAAAGATTTTCTAAACAAGATGACATTGCAGCTTTCATAATGGAAAGTGGCGCACAAATGGCAGGGGGCGTTATAATTTATCCCAAAGGTTTTCAAAAAAAGATAAAGGACTTGTGTAAAAAGTATGGAATATTATTTGTACTAGATGAAATTGCAACAGGGTTTGGAAGATTAGGATCAATGATACAATATCAAGAACAAAAAAGCATCCCAGACATAGTAGCATACGGAAAAATGTTAACAGGAGGATATCTTACAATGGCAGCTACACTTGCAAATAAAAAAATTTACGATTCATTTTCAGGAGAATTTAATGATTGGAAACATCTATTTCACGGTCATACATACACGGGGAATCCATTAGCAGCAGCTGTAGCAAATGAAAATTTCAACATGTATCAAAAAAACAATCTAATAAAAAAAATACAAAATACATCCAAAGTGTTTACAGATTATTATCAAAGACTTTTAGAAATAGATATTGTTGGAGATATTAGGCATAAAGGAATGCTAATGGGCATTGAATTAGTCTCAGATAAAAATAAAAAAACTCCAATTCATACAAAAAAATCAATCAATAAAGTATTTTTTGAAGAAGGTAAAAAACATGGAATTTATTTTCGAACATTAGGAAATATTGTGATGTTAGTACCACCGCTGGCCATTACAGAAAAGGAACTAAATTTACTTTTAGATAGAACAATTAAGACTATTGAGGCAGTAAAAACACAAATAATTTGACCGTTAACTATCAACTTCTAAGAGGTTAACAAGTACAGTATTTTTATAAATGGAATATGACATAAATCATCATGAGCAGTTTAGAATTCATTAAAGAATGTCAAGAAAAAGTATTTTCCGGAATTAGGATTTCGTCAGAAGATGCAAAAAATTTGTTCAATATTCCAAATGAGGATCTAAAAGACCTAGCCAGATGTGCAGATGAAATAACAAGAGACTATAACGGAAATAAAGTAGATGTAGAGCAATTAAACAATATTAAAAAAAATGCATGTAGTGAGGATTGCACATTTTGTGGACAATCAGCATTCTTTGATACAGGAATTGAGACATATCAATTACCAACACCACAAGAAGTAGTTGTTAAAGCTAAAAAAGCAAAAGAAGAAGGTGCAGAATCATATTGTCTAGTTGCAGCATGGAGAGAACCATCACCAAAAGATTTTACCAATGTTTGTAAAATTATTGCAGAGATAAATGAAAAAGTAGGGATTAGTGTAGAGTGTAGTTTAGGTTTTCTAACTAAAGGGCAAGCATCAAAACTAAAAGAACTCAAAGTGAAAAGATATAATCATAATTTAGAAACAGCTAAATCAAAATTTTCAGAAATTTGTACCACACATACGTATCAAGATAGATTAGATACTCTTGAAATTGCAAGAGAAGCAGGGTTAGAACTATGTACAGGCGGAATTATTGGATTGGGAGAAACAAGAGAACAAAGAATAGAACTAACTTTAGAATTAGCAAGAATATATCCAGAAGAAGTTACAATAAACATACTAGTTCCAGTTCCAGGAACCCCACTTGAATTACAAGCAAATCTTCCAAATTCTGAAATTACTAGAATGTTTTCAATAATTCGATTTCTATTACCAGAATCAGTCATTAAAATTTCGGGAGGAAGAGAGACTAATTTGGAGGATTCTGGAGAAGAATTACTTCAAAGTGGAGCAAATGGAATAATTACTGAAGGATATCTTACTATGGATGGGAACAAGTCTCAAAAAGACCTAGAGATGATTGAAAAAATTGGACTTGAAATTAAATAATTTTTATTAAAATTCCACGGACATATGCTATTTTTAAATTAATGAAAACATAGTTCTAAAATCATACATCAAAATACCCTCATCATGAAAAATAATAATTTATTATTATTTTCAAATTAATCATCAATGTTCTAACGGTGTTTAGTTTTTTATATTTAGAAATATTTTAAATTTTAAGAAATTATTTTTCTTATTCCAATTATTCCAAATACTGGAACTGCAAGATACATTCCCAAGTTAAGTGCGATAACAGATAATCCTAAGGATAACACTTCACTTTCAGATTCTGCATTTTCCATTATAGATAATGATGAGAGCATCGGTGTCAAACTAATCTTTACTATTTCCTTAAACATTGGACTTTCTCTTTCCATGTCAGCGATTGTTGGACTAAATGAATAGTAAACATCGTTGAATGTGTTCATGAAAGATGTTCCAGATTCTGTGTTTAGTAATTGATTATCACGAATTTCTCTAAGCAATTGAACTTGTGGAGATAATTCTGAGCCGTAAGCAGCTGTTGCAATTAGACAACCGCCACCATTTTCTTCAGATTCTAAATTAGTAACAACTTTAGATTCTTCTACTTCTTCAGTGTGAGATTCTTCTACTTCTTCAGTGTGAGATTCTTCTACTTCTTCAGTGTGAGATTCTTCTACTTCTTCAGTG
>JABGZU010000036.1 GCA_018674605.1 Candidatus Nitrosopumilus sp. | reverse complement strand
TTATCTGGTTTAATTCCTCGTATTAGTACTGCACCTGCATTTGTTTTAGAATTTTTTGCTACAACATTAAAGCAATAATGCATTCCATATGTAAAATAAACATAAGACATTCCTACATCTCCAAACATTATCTTATTTCTGTCTGTAATTTTTGTAAATGCATGACTTGCTGGATCATCTTTGTGTCTGTATGCCTCTGTCTCAGTAATTGTTCCTGATATTTCATAGTTACCTATCTTTCTAACTAATTTTTTTCCTAGGAGATTTTTTGCAACAATTACTGTATCTTTTTGATAAAATTTTCTAGGAAGTATATTCAATGTCTATCTTAATCTCTTTACCATTTTTTAATTCTTTTGTTAATTTGAATAATTTTCTCATATCTTTTTTTAATACGCTAATTAATTTTTGATTATAAATTGTGGCTGCTGGATGAACTGATAAAAAATACAGTTGATTGTTCTTTTTAGCAATTTTTCCTCTAAATTTAGTAATTTCATTTCCATTTAACAATGAATTAAATGCTGTATTGCCTAAAATACAAATTATTTTTGGTTTAATGATCTCTATTTCTTTTTCAAGATAATTTTGACATGTATTTCTTTCATCTGTTGTTGGAACTCTATTTTTTGGTGGTCTACACTTTACAATATTTGTTATGTATACTTCCTCTCGAGTAACTCCTGCACTTTCAAGTGCCATTGTTAATTTTTTTCCTGCAATTCCTATGAATGGCTCCCCATTCACATCTTCATTTTTTCCAGGTGCTTCTCCTACAAAAATTACATCTGCTTTGTAATTTCCTTTTCCTGGAACTGAATTATTCCGTGTTTCACTAAGTTCACATTTTGTACATTTTGTAACTTGTAACTTAATTTTTTGAATTTCTCTCTCCATACTAATTTACACTTTTCACTGTTGCAATTCCTCTAATCGTTGGTCCACCATTACCCATAATCATTGATTGCATAGGATCTCCTTTACCACAATTAGTTATTGGTCTTACTGTAAAATCATTTCCACATGCATCAATTGAATTAAAAAATTCTGGTGCGGTTCCCATTACAATGACATCTCTAAGTAAATCTGTTATCTCCCCATTTTCAATTTTTTGTGCATACTGACATGAGATACTCCAATTATATCGCTTCATGTCAATTGATGGAATTTTCATATTTGAAATATAGTATCCATTTTTTACTTCTTTAATGATTTCATCTACATTTTGGTCCCCATTACCAATACATGTACATGCCATACGAATTAATGGCATAAATCGATAACTTGTTGCTCTCATATTTCCAGTTGGCACGGTGTTGAATATTTCTGATGTTTCTTTATTTTGCATGTGATTTTTTAAAACTCCGTTTTCAATTAGATTTGTTTTTTTAGTTTGCACACCTTCGTCATCAAAATAATACCATCCTAAACTTTCTTTGATTGTTGGATCATCAAACACATTTAATTTTTTGGAGCCTATTTTTTGCCCTATCTTTCCTTTCCACCATGCACCTCCTGCCCATGCCATTTCTTTCCCTAACACTCTATCTGCTTCTGAAGGATGCCCTAGTATTTCATGCGTAAGTAGTGATACAAAATCTGGATTCATTACTACTGTTGATTTTTCTTCTTTTACTGGATTTGCAAAAATTAATTCTGATGCTTTTTTTGCAATATCTATTGCACTTTGTTGAGATTTATTTTCAATTAATTCTAACCCTCCTCTCCCACCTTCTGTAATGTTTACTGATTGTGTTTGACCTGATTCATGTGCTGTTGCTATCATTTCTATAACTATATCTGTAAAATTTTGTAAAATTTCTGAACCTTCGCTATTTACAAAATATTTTGAATTAATTGTATATTCTGGATTAGTAATAGATTTAATAATTTTTGGTGTATTTTTAATAATTTTATTACACTCTATTCCTAATTTTGTTAATTCTTCAATTTCTGGATTTTTTATAATTGGAAAATTAATTTCTTTTTTATTAACTGGACTTTTATGTAAATTAATTTCATTTTTTTTATTCCAATTTTTATAATTTGAATTTTGTATTGTGTTATCTAAAATATTTTTTATTTCATTAAATGATTTTGGATTTGTTATTGAACAAAAACTCCATACTCCATTTTTTATTAATCTAATTCCTATTCCTTTATCTTCACTATTTCTAATATGTTCAATTTCTTCATTTTCAATTAACACTGATTTTTTCTCTTGTTGTTCTGCTCTAACATCACAATATTGTACCCCTGCCCTATCTGTATATTTTATTATTTTATCTGCAAAATCCTGTAAATACTGATCCATATTTTACATATTTTGATGAGTTCTAAATCTTGTACTATTGGTGATTTGATATTGCAGGCATAGTAAAATAATATTCATCCTCAAAATCATAATCAAAAATACTTTTCTTTCTTAAAAATTCAAAGTATTGTGTACAATTTTGATAAAATTCTCCATTTTTTGCTGTTTCCTGATACATGTTTAGTCTTTCTAACTTTTGATTTTTTATGTAGAGTGAGTGATTTTAGTTCAGAATGTTTGTTTTCTTTAGCTAGATTTTATTGAATATTTTTTATACTAACCTATTGATTACATTTTATGACTTGTGTGATTGTTGCTGATACTAGCGTTATCATAAATGGATATCTTGCTGATCAAATTGAATCTAATTCTGTTAAAAATTCTGAAATAATTATTCCTCAAGCCGTATTTGATGAATTACAATCTCAGGCTTCTAATGATAAACAACAGGGATTTGTTGGATTAGAACAAATTCAAAAACTTAACAAATTATCCGTTAGTTATGGCTTAAAAATTATTTTAAAAGGATCACACCCTGCTATTGATGATATCAAATTTGCTGCTAGTGGAAGAATTGATGCATTAATTATTGATATTGCAAAACAAAATAATGCTGTTCTTTATACTTCTGATAAAGTACAATATCTAGTTGCACAAGCTGAAGATGTACAAACTATATTTTTAAAACCTAAAATTATTCAAGAAGATCTTGAATTTTTAAAATTCTTTGATAACACTACCATGAGTGTTCATCTTAAAGAAAATCAATACCCTCTTGGAAAAAAAGGAAAACCTGGTGAATTTATCCTTACTAAATTAAGTGATGAATTTCTTTCTAAAGACTATTTGAAAATGATTTCTTCTCAGATATTATCTTCTGTAAATACCTCTGATTCTAGTACTATTGAAATTTCTAAAACTGGTGCATCTGTTGTTCAGTATAATGATTATCGTATTGCCATTACCTATCCTCCATTTTCTGAATCTTATGAAATCACTATTGTTCACCCTACTGTAAAATTGTCTCTTGAAGATTATACTATTTCTGAAGCATTAATGAGTCGTTTAACTGATAGAGCTGAGGGTATAGTAATCTCTGGTTCTCCTGGTTCTGGAAAGAGTACGCTGGCTTCTGGATTGGCAAATTTTTATCATAGTCAGGGGAAAATCGTTAAAACCTTTGAATCTCCTCGTGATTTACAAGTTGATGCAGGAATTACTCAATATGGCAAGTTAAATGGAAGTTTTGATAATACTGCTGATATTTTATTATTAGTTCGTCCTGATTATACTATTTTTGATGAAGTAAGACGACGGGAAGATTTTACAACTTTTTCTGATTTACGATTAACTGGAGTTGGCATGGTTGGAGTAATTCATGCTAATTCATCTTTGGATGCAATACAACGTTTTATTGGTAAAATTGAACTTGGTATTATTCCAAATGTTTTGGATACTGTTGTGTTTGTAAATAATGGTGATATTGAGAAAGTCTATGATTTAGAATTAAAGGTAAAGGTGCCTACTGGAATGACTGAATCTGATTTGGCCCGACCTGTAATTGAAATAAGAAATTTTGAGGATAATAATTTAGAACATGAAATTTACACATTTGGAGAAGAAAATGTTATTGTTCCTGTAGCAAAACGTGGTGAAAAAGTTGGTATTGAGAAATTAGCTGCAGATAAAATTAAAGATTATTTTCAAAGATATGATTCTAATGCACAAGTTGATATTTTATCTGAAAATCGTGTTAAAGTAAGCGTACGTGAAGATTGTATTGCATCCATCATTGGTAGGGGTGGAACTAACATTAATGAAATTGAAAAATTACTTAAGGTTCACATTGATATTGTTGCTAAAGACTCTAAATCACTATCTTCCAATTCTGATGATATTCCTTTTAGTTTTTCAGAGTCTAAGACTGCTTTGTTGTTAACTGTCAATAGAGAATATACCTCTATGCATGTTGATATTTATGCAAATGAAAAATATCTTGATTCTGTTAGAATTGGTAAAAAAGGCCAAATAAAAATTCCAAAACGTTCTGATATTGCAAGAAATCTTATGAATTCTACTGCATCTCAAAATGATATTCAATTATTTCTTAAAGATTTTTAATTAATTTTTTTAAAATTTTCAATAATTTTTGGATTTGATTTTAGAAAAGTAACAAATTTTCTTAACTGTTTGATTGTTTTTGGATTTAGGTGGTGCTCAATTCCCTCTGTATCTTGATTTGCAGTATCATAATTTACTCCTAAAATTTCAAAAAACTCTAATAAAATACCATGATTTTGACGAATTCCTTCTGCAATCTGTGATCCTTTTTTTGTAAGATTAATACCATGATATTTTTCATATTCCAAAAACCCTCCTTCATCTAATCTTTGAAGCATTTTTGTTACACTTGGGGCACTTACATTCATGTATCTTGAAATATCTAACGTGGTTGCATATCCTTTCAATTCTACTAGTTCTGATATTATTTCTAAATAATCCTCCATTCTGGAACTTGATCTTGTTTTTTCTAGTTCATGTGCCGCTTTAATTGATTCTAGTCTTTTGGAATTTTTTGTTTTCATCTGTTTTTGTAACTAACCTAAACCTACTATAATTTAGTGTCTGTTGATTCTTAGCTATTCTTTGTTGACTTGAGGGTAACCATTGTTTATCTTTGAATCTTAACTATCTTTTTTTAGAATAATGTAAAATGAATGATCCTTTAAAGGCACGACTAGCACAATTAAAAAAATTTTCTGATTCTGCAAAACGTAGGGCAAATTTGTATTCTGATATGGCCAAAATGGATGATTCTCATACTGTTAGATCCTTGGGGGCTCTTCAAAAAGCACCTGCACCAGGTAAAAAATTACAAAAAATTGGATTCTTAATGTTATGGATTCCTGAACCTACTGGTGTTACCTGTGCCATAGGTGGACCTATGATCGTAGCTGGAAGATATTTAGATAAAAAATACAATGGTAGTACTTTACACGATGTTGGTCATCATACTAAAAATACTATTTCTTCAATTAATGATTTCAAGAATACTGTGATTTAACACATTCATTTTTTAAAAGGATTATCTGAAATTAATTTATGACAACTAGAGCCCAAGCAATAATTCCTATTTTTATTGCTGCTGTGATTATTGGTTCAATTGGATTACTTACTTTGCCTAGTGAAATTAAATTAGAACAGGTAAAATTCCCTATAGGTATGATAAAAGTTGATGATATTCCTCTGGAGGTACAAATTGCTGATACTGAACCAAGTCGTGTTCGTGGTTTAATGTTTCAAGATACTTTGCCTTTGGACCAAGGCATGCTTTTTGTATTTCCTGAATCTGGATTGTATTCTTTATGGATGCTTAACATGCAATTTGAATTAGATATGATTTGGTTTGATAGTGATGGTAATGTTGTACATATCAAAACAAATGTTCCTCCATGTGTAATACCTGTTGAAATTGCTGCTGGATGTCCTAGTTTTGTCCCTACTGGTGAGGCAACCTATATTCTTGAAGTTACCTCTGGTTTTGTTGAACAAAATAATATTACAAAAGATTCTGTTTTGGAAATAATATCCATTTAACATTGCAAAACCTTATCTTGTAATCTATTTCTAAATTATTTGTGAATACAAAAATTCTCATTTCAATTATTGTTGTAATACTATCTGCTATTGTTATTTTTTTAATTCCTGAAAATTCTTCTATGCCTTCTTCTGAAAATCTTTACCAATATGGTTTTACTTTTTATGATGTTGAAAAAATAAAATCTTCTTTATCTGAACATAATATTTTCATGTCAACTCCTACTTCTATCACTGATCATACTATTGAAAATTACTGTGCAATTCGTGATGATATTTTATCAACTATCAATTATTGTACTACTACTGCTATTCAAGGCCCTGATGGTAAATCCCTTGGAAATATCAACATGGGTGGAAGTCCAGATAATCCGATAATGGCTATTGCCATAATTGATTCATC